>JALZHT010000060.1 GCA_030860645.1 Acidobacteriota bacterium | reverse complement strand
CGTGACGAGCGCCCCGACCTCTTCGAGCGTCTGACTCCCGACGAGGTGGCCGTAGCGGTCGTTGACGCTCTTGAAGTGATCCAAGTCCATCATCAGGACGCAGAACGGCATCCCCTCGCTCTCGGCGCGCGCGGCCTCGCGCCGCAGCTCGGAGAAGAAGGACTTGCTCGTGAGCAGGCCCGTCAGCTCGTCGTGCGCGAGCAGGCGGTGGATGTGGCGCTGGAACTCGCGGTCGATGTCGTCGAGGAGGTCGAAGCGGAGGAGGTGTTCGCCGATGGTGAGCTTGTCGCCTTCCTGCAGGAAGGCTTCGGCGACGGGCTGGCCGTTGAGCAGCGTGCCGTTGGTCGAGCCGAGGTCGGTGACGCGGTAGCGGGCCTCGCCGGTCTGCGCGTCGCGCTCGATGCGGATGCGCGCGTGGAGGCGCGAGGCGCGGGCGTCGTTGACGCGCACGTCGGCTTCGAGCGCGCGGCCGAGGACGACCTCGCCGCGTTCGAGCGGGATCGGGGCGGCGATCAGCTCGCCGCGCAGGAAGACGAGCGCCGGGTGGCGCGGGCGCGGGCCGGCGCGGGGCGCGGGCGGCAGCGTGATGTGAGTCTCGTCGCCCAACTCTCGATCCATCTTCAGGGGCGCGGGGGCCGCGGCAAGTTTCGGGGTGAACGCCGGGGGCCACGCCGCATCTTAGCGCGCCGGGCGCGCGGGCGGCAACGCGGAATCCGGCGGTGGCGGCCGGGAGGCGCGGGTCTAGTGGGTGGGCTGGTTGCTGCCGGTGACTGGCTCGGCGTCCGAGCGGTTCTGATCGAGCCACCGCATCAGGCCCGGCGGGTCTCCCACCTCGCCGCGCAACACGGCGAGGATGAGACTGCGCGTGAGAACCGTGTTGAAAGCGTTCTCGTACACCGCCCCCTCCTGCTGGCCGCGGAGTTTCACGATGAAGGGGACGCGTTTGTCTACCAGGGCGTCGGGCAAAGACCTCCACCAGTGGTCGGAAGAGACGATGACGGCCGTCTCTTCCCACAGCCCGGCCGCCTCCATCTCGCGCCGCAACTCGCCGAGCGCCCGGTCGGTCAGCACGAGGTTATCCGCGTAACTGTTCTCCGTCCGCGCCGAGAGCGCGCCCCGCGCGCGGTCGTAGATGAAAGGGTGGTGCGGGATGGGGAAATGCAGCAGCGTGAGGCCGAACCCGCGCTCCCTCACCGCCGCCCGCGCCCGCCCCATGATTTTGAGGTACTCTTCGATGTGATCCTGGCGCCGGCCGCTCTCATACCAGTGCGCAAGGAGGCGGAACGCGCCGGGGATTCTGAACAGGCTCACCGTGGCCCAGTGAGCCATGCCCTTGAGGAGGGTCGGCTCTCCCCGAAGCGGGCTGATGTCGTCAACCACCGGCTCCCAGAAACAGCTCGACAGGCTGTCGGCCAGCACCCGGCAATAGGGGTGATACCAGCCGACCACCGCCGTGTCGGCCCCGGCCGCGCGCGCCTCCGCGAAGACGTTCGGCTGCGTGCTCCAGGCGACCTCCTCCGTGCTCCCCCGGGCCGTCACCAGCAACTCGTTCGGGCGCACGGCCAGGGCCCACGCGATCTGCTGCCCGCTGATGAGGGAGGGCATCGAGAACAGGGTGTCGCTCGACGGGGGGACGGCCTTTTCGGCGAAGACGGCCTCGCGGCGGAGGCGGTCAAGCTCCGGCAGCTCAAGGCCGGGCGGCCGCGCCGTGAAGGCCATGCGCTGATCCAGCTCGTCGAAGACGATCCACACGACGCGCGCGCCCGGCAGCCGGCCCGGCTGCGGGAGGGGGCCGGCCGCCCTGTCGACGGCGAGCGCGGCGTTGGGCCTGTGTTTGATCGCGAGCCACGCGCCCTGGAAGAGCGCCATCAGCGCGAACGGCGAAAGAATCAGCACGACCGTGACCGCGGCGCTGACGACGCGCGCGCGCCAGCGCACGAGGGCCGTGCCCGCGACGACGAGCAGGGCGGCCAGCGCGACTAAGAGAGACTTGCGCGAGCCGAGGATGTCGGTGAAGTGCGAGCCGGCGAGCTGCATCCGCAGGTCGTTGAGCGGGACGACGAGCGCCAGCAGGAAGGCCCACCGGGCCGCCTTCATCACGTAGCGGTTGCCGGAGCGCCGGGCGAGCGTCGCCGCCCCCCAGAACAGCGCGGCCAGGGCGAGCACGTCGATCAGGAGGGCGGCGTACTCGGTGAACCCCGGGTAGTACTTCCAGTGATAGTAGGTGTAGTGCAGCGGGTTGACTAAGACGCGCCACGCGCCCATGAAGCACAGGTTGGCGAGCGAGAGGGCGAGGATCAAGTCTCTGAGCGTTCTAGGCAACCGGCTTTCTCCGCATCATGTAGATCGAACGGTGCGTGTCGCCCAGCCGCTCCGAGCGCACGATCTCAAAATACCGGCGCGACACCTCTTCGAAGTACTCCCGCGTCAGGGACTCGTGGAGGTGGTCGCGCCCCCGGGCGATGCGGCGGAACATCGGGTCCGCGGGCGCGACGTACTCGATGACCAGCAGGTCGGAAGTCAGCTCGGCCGCGAGGCGCATGACCTCGGGCAGCGGGATGCGCTCGCTCACGAGCAGGTGGTGGAGGACGGCCAGCATGAGCACCCCTTCGAAGCCGCCGCGGAACCGCTCGATGAAGGACGGGTTCTCCATGTTGCGCCAGCCGAGGCTCGGCGTCGGGCGCGCCAGGTTTACCGCCAGCGGGAGGATGTCCAGCCTCTCGGCCGAGGCCCTCTGCCACAGCCTGCCGACCACCACCGGGTCGTAGTCTATGGACACGACCGCCGCCCCCGCCCGGGCCGCGAGGGCGCTGAAGTCACCCGTGTTGCAGCCCACGTCTAAAACTCTCCGCGGGCGCGCGGCGGCGAGCGCCTCCTCGACGAACCGCTGCTTGGTCGGCAGGTAATCCTCCGTGTACTGGTTCTGCTCGGTGTAGGCCGACCAGACGGACGTGCGCGCGCCGGCCGCCCTCAAGCCTTCGAGCTTACGCCGGAGGCCCTTGAAGATGCGGCCCAGAATAAATTGCGCCTTCTCAGGGCTGCAGGCCGTGTGCTTCTGGTAGACGGACGTGTCCGGGGCCAGCGCCCGGCCGGAGAGGCGCGCCGGCAGCGTCACGAGCGAGAGGAACGGCGGCCGCACCTTCTGGAGGGGGCCGCAGAGCTGCGCCACCTCCTCCGGGTCGAGGCCGTCGCGGCTGGCGAGGAAGATTTGATCCAGCCTGATCCCGAAATGCTTGTTGACGAGGAGGGGGAGCAGGAAGGTGCGGGAGAACTGCGCGTAAGGGAGCCAGGTGTGGTCGCGCGGGTCGCGGCGCTCGAAAGAGAGCAGGTCGATGAAGACGGGCTGGGGGCCGCGGAAGAGGACGTTGTAAGGGGTGGCGTCCTTGAGGCCGAACCCTTCCGGCAGGAGCCGCTCCGCCAGGTCGAGCGTCAGCTCGGCGGCCGCGTACAGCATCTCGGGCGTCCACTCGTAGGGGAAAGTGGCGAAAGGTATCCGCTCGTGCTCGACGAAGACGTGCGGGCCGAAGTCTTCGAGGACGCCGCGCACCTCGTCCTTCGCGGATAAACTCTCGGCCGCCGCGGCGTCGAGGATTTCCGTGCCCACCAGCTTCCCTTCCGCCAGGAACTTCCTGAGCACGCCGGATTCGAGGATGGCCCTGAGTTCAGCTTCGGCGGGCGGCGTAATGACTCGGACGACGCGGCCGTCAACGACGAGCAGCCGGCCGGCGGGGTCACGGAATGAAGCGATCATGCGGTGCTAGACAGCCCTTCGGGTCAGAATCAATCTCGGCGCGGAGGGGCCTCCCGCCCTCGCCGTCCGCTTGAAGGCCGCGGCCGGTCGCCTTCGCGGCCTCCGACTTCCGGCGTGAGGGTGCTTCCCCGCTTCGGGATTTCCGTCCCGGCGTCGGGCTAAACCTTCGAATTCGCCCGGCTCGAATTTTCAGACAGGCTGGCTGAGGTGTCGGGGAGTTGTCCCTCTGGGGTGGAGGCGTTGACCGGGGTGTCCTCGGCCGCTTTTTTTCTGGAGAAGAAGCCCCCGACGCGTTTGAAGAAGAAGCGTATGTAGAAGAGCACGCCGAAGAAGGCGGCAATCAGCAACTGCAAAATTAAGGTGCCGGTGCCGGGGTCGGTGTAGAGAAAGACCGTGGACGTGAATCCAAAAGACATAAGACAGCAAACCTCCTTCAAACTGAAAGGCAGCCAGAGCACAAGGCAGCAGGCGGCAGGCAGAGTGACCGCGTAAATCTGCGTTGAATTTATGTTATGGGGTGGTAAAAGTCAATCTGATGCGCCGCGACCCCGGCCGCCCGAAACTTCCCGCCGCCGGCCTCATTTTCAGGCGATTTCCCGCGCGGCCCGCGGGCGCGCCGGGCGGCCCGGAATCGGCCCCTCATTACTCCTATATTTAGGACACCCCGAGACGGAAGGCGGGTTGACGAGAAGATGCTGGAAGATTTCCTCAACGAGAATGAAGGGCGGCGGCCCGACCGGCGCTCGCTGGCGCGGGTCGCGCCGGCCTCGCGGATGTGGGCGGCCGTGGAGAACGAGACGCGCCGCGAGATGCTGGGCATGGCCGAGGTGGCCGACTTCAGCGGGCTGGGCCTCGCCCTCGCGGGCATCTCGGGCGACCCCGTGGCGGCGCTCGGCGACAAGTTCTGGCTCACGCTGGTCGCCGAGGAAGGCATCATCCCGCTGGGCGCGACGCTCGTCCACATCGACGGCCGGCAGAACCGCTTCGGCCTCAAGCTCGAAACTCCCTCCGGCCCCGGCCAACACTTCCTCCTCCGCGTCTACGAGCGCGCCGCCCGCGCCGTCCCCACCGCCTGAAAAAGTTTCGAGTCGCGGGTTGCGGGTTTCGCGTTAAGAAATTGTTTTTAACTCGAAACCCGCGACCCGAAACTTTGTTCTTCCTGCTTCCTTGTCGCCCGCGCGCCTTGCTTTTATAATCGGCCCACCGTGAACGACCGAGGAGTCATGAAGCTTTGAAGGAAGAAGCGACACTTGAGTGTCCGTGGTCGAGGCAGGGGCTGACGGTCGAGCGCGTGTCGGCGGCGCGGCTGCCGACCGAGGTCGGCGAGTTCCGCATCGCCGGCTACCGCTCGCTGACGAGCGACGAGGAGTTCGTCGTCCTCTACAAGGGCGAGTTCAGCCCCGACGTGCCGGCGCTCGCCCGCATCCACTCGCAGTGCCTGACGGGCGATGTCTTCGGCTCGACCAAGTGCGACTGCGGCCGGCAACTGCGCCGCGCGATGGAGCTGATCGAGGCCGAGGGCCGCGGGGCGGTCGTCTACCAACTACAGGAGGGTCGCGGCATCGGCATCCTCAACAAGATTCGCGCCTACGCCTTGCAGGACGAGGGGGCCGACACCGTCGAGGCCAACGAGCGGCTCGGCCTCGGCGTAGATTTGCGCGAGTACCGGCAGTGCGCCGAGGTCTTGTTCGACCTGGGTCTTTGCCGCGTGCGCCTGATGTCGAACAACCCCCTGAAGCTGCGCGCGATGGAGGAGGCGGGGCTGAAGGTCGTCGAGCGCGTCGCCCTCGAAGTCGACCCGGCCGACGCGGCCATGCACTACCTGCGCACCAAGAAGGAGAAGCTCGGCCACCTGCTCGACCGCGTCGGGTGAGGCCGCCCGCCCGCGCGCCGCGCGCCGCCCGCGCGGGGGCGCGGATTTTTATTCAAAATTTTGCACATTCCATCTATTTTTTTGTAGACTGTCGCCCGCCGCCCGCACGACGCCGCCCCGAACCGGAGGAAATCAGGCTTTTCCGCGGCCGCGCCGCGGGCCGCGGCCCGTGGAATGCAGCTTGCTCTTTTCGTCCGGTCTACACAGACCGCGTCGGGCCGCAGCCTTCGCCGAACTCTTCGCCGACCGGGACGCCGCCCGACACCCTGCGCGCCCGAGTTGATTCACACAAGCTAACCCCGGAGCGGGCACGCCCCTGCGAGCGGGCGACCGCGCCACCGCCCTCGGCCGCGCCGGCTGTCACTTCAAGTCTTTCACGTCAAGCAGGTCTTCTCCGCACGGCCGGGGCCTTTCCGGTGATCGCCGCTCCGGCAGCCAGATTTCACAACTTGGAGGGATTTCGATGACTCAGATGCTTCGCTGCACCCGCACCGCGAGGGCTCTGTGTGGCGCTCTGCTATGCCTCCTGCTGGCGGCCCCGGCCGCCCTCGCGCAGTCCGGCCGCTCGACCGTCCGCGGCACCGTGAAGGATCAACAGGGCAACGTCGTCGCCGGCGCCACCGTGACCCTCACTGACGCGGAAAGGAATTTCACACGCACCCAGACCACGAACGAGGAGGGCGGCTACACCTTCGCCTCCGTCCCGCCGGGCACCTACCGCGTCGAGGTCGAGTCGACCGGCTTCAAGAAGGTGTCGGTCTCCGACGTGCAGGCGCTCGTCGACACGCCCGTTGACGTGAACGTCGAACTCCAGCCGGGCCTCGCTACCGAGAGCGTCACCGTCACGGCCTCGACCGACGCCCCGCTCAACACCTCCGACGCCACGCTCGGCAACGCCTTCGAGTCGCGCCGCATTCAGGAGTTGCCCCTCAACGCCCGCAACGTCGTCGGCCTGCTCTCGCTCCAGCCCGGCGTCACCCGCGGCGGCTACGTCAACGGCGGCCGCTCCGACCAGTCCAACGTGACCCTCGACGGCGTTGACAATAACGAGCAGCAGCGCGGCCTCGATGTCGTCACCGACGAGGCGTTCGCCTCAGTCCTGCGCTCGACGCCCGACTCCTTGCAGGAGTTCCGCGTCATCACCTCGAACGCCAACGCCGAGCAGGGCCGCTCCTCGGGCGCGCAGGTCTCGCTCGTCACCAAGTCGGGGACGAACGAGTTCCACGGCTCGATCTACGAGTTCCACCGCAACACCGTCACGACCGCCAACGACTTCTTCAACAACGCGGCCGGCAGCTACGGCCCCGACGACTTCGCCGTCCAGACCGGGGCGGCCGAGGTCGGCGACCCGCGCGCCCCGCGCCCGCAGCTCCTGCGCAACGTCTTCGGCGGCTCCATCGGCGGCCCCATCAAGCGCGACAAGGCGTTCTTCTTCTTCACCTACGAGGGCTTCCGCGAGGCTTCCGAGACGCCGGTCGTGCGCGAGGTGCCGCTGCCGACGCTCGGCCAGGGCATCGTCCGCTACTTCACGGCCAACGGGTCGAGTGACCCCGGCTGCCCGGCCGGCACGCCCGAGGGCGTCAACTGCCTGACCCCGGCCGAGATTAACGCCGCCTACGCCGGCATCTACGGCACCTCGCCCGGCCTCAACCCGGTGGCGCTCTCGACGCTGGCCTCGGCGGCCGCGCGCTACCCGGCCAACGACGCCAGCGTCGGCGACGGCCTCAACACTTCCGGCTTCCGCTTCAACGCCAAGACGCCGGCCTCTTTGAACACCTACATCACGCGGCTCGACTTCAACCTCACCGACCGCCAGACGCTCTTCCTGCGCGGCAACTACCAGCAGGACGACGTGACGAAGGGCACCTTCTTCGCCACCGACTGCTCGGACTCGGCCCAGTGCTTCCCCGACACCGAGCCGCTCAGGATTTGGAACCACCCCATCGGCGTCGCCGCCGGTCACACCTGGACGGTCAGCAGCACGCTGATTAACCGCTTCACCTACGGGCTGACGCGCACGGCCTTCAGCGACTTCGGCGACCGCACGCTGCCGGGCGGCAACGGCAACTTCACCACCTTCCGCTTCATCTACCGCCCGACCGGCTTCCGCTCCACGCTCTTCCGCACCACGCCCGTCCACAACATCGTCGAGGACGTGTCGTGGCTCAAGGGCACGCACACCTTCCAGTTCGGCGGCAACCTCCGCTTCATCCGCAACAACCGCGTCTCGTTCGCCAACGCCTTCGACGAGGCCGTCATCAACCCGTCGTGGTACGACTTCTCGGGGGCCGTCCTGACGCGCGACTCCTACGGGTCGAACGCCTCGCTCTTCCCGAGCGTCGCCGTGCGCGCCGACCTGCGCGACGCCCTCGCCGCCGTCATCGGCCGCTTCTCGCAGTACACGGCCAGCCTGACCTACAGCCCCGAGGGGCAGTTGCAGACGGCGGGGACGCCGACCGAGCGCACCTTCGCCACCGAGGAGTACGAGCTTTACTGGCAGGACTCGTGGCGCTGGCGGCCGAACCTGACGCTGACCTACGGCCTGCGCTGGTCGACCTCGACGCCCGTCTACGAGAAGAACGGCGTCCAGGTCAAGCCCACCGTGAGCCTCGGCGAGTACTTCGAGCGCCGCCAGGAGTCGGCCGCGGCCGGCGTCCCGCTCAACGACCCGATTGAACTCGACCTCGCCGGCAAGGCCAACGGCCGGCCCGGCTACTACAAGCAGGACTGGAACAACTTCGCGCCGTCCATCGCCGTCGCGTGGTCGCCCGACTTCGGCGACAACTTCTTCGGCAAGGTGTTCGGCCGCAACGGCCGCTCGGTCATCCGCGGCGGCTTCCGCGTGACCTACGACCGCATCGGCAGCCAGCTCGCCGCCAACTTCGACCTCAACTCCGCCCTCGGCTTCACCTCGACCCAGACCATCGGGGCCAACACCTTCAACGTCAGCGACCGGCTGGCCCCGCTCTTCACCGGCTTCAGCGCCGACGTCCGCAGCTTCCCCGTCGCGCCGGGGACGATCTCGCCGACGCTGACCTTCCCGCTGACGCTCCCCTCGGACGAGGCGCAGCGCATCGAGCAGTCGCTCGACGACTCGCTGACCACGCCCTACAACTACAGCGTGAACCTCTCCTACGGGCGCGAGCTGGGCAAGGGGCTTTCGTTCGAGGCCTCCTACGTCGGGCGCATGGCGCGCAGCCTGCTCGCCTCGCGCGACATCATGCACCTTAACAACATCCGCGACCCGCAGTCGGGGATGACCTGGTACGAGGCCATCAACCGGCTCATTGACCACCGCTACGCCTTCACGCCGGTCGAGAGCGTCCCGACGCTCCCCTTCTTCGAGAACCTCTTCCCCGGCGTCGCCGAGTTCGTCGTCGGCGACCCCTCGCTCACCAGCACGCAGGCCGTCTACGCCCTGCTGGCGCGGCCCGAGGCCGGCGGGTTCGACATCACCGACTACACCTTCATCCAGTCGTTCCTGGACGACCAGCCGGTGTCGCGCTTCAACAACACCTTCTTCCACCCGCAGTTCGCCGCGCTCTCGGCCTTCTCGACCATCGCGCGCTCGAACTTCCACTCGGGCCAGTTCTCCTTGCGCCACCGCTTCCGCAACGACGTGGCGATGGACTTCAACTACACGCTCTCGCACTCGCTCGACAGCGCGTCGGGCCTCCAGTCGGCGACCGCCTACTCCAGCGCGGGCTTCATCGTCAACGCGCTCGACCCCGACCAGAACTACGCCAGCTCCGACTTCGACGTGCGCCACATCATCAACGCCAACTGGCTCGTCTCGCTCCCCGTGGGGCGCGGCCGCTGGCTCGGCCACGACTTCAACGGCTTCGCCAACGCCGTGCTCGGCGACTGGCAGCTCTCCGGCATCTTCCGCTGGAACTCGGGGCTGCCCATCCAGACGCCGTTCCAGGCCGACCGCTGGGCGACGAACTGGAACGTGCAGTCGAACATGGTGAGGGCCTGCCCCGTCAGCTCGTCGCCGACGCGGCAGGGCACGGCGCGCGTCTTCGCCAACCAGGACGCCGTCTTCCGCTGCTGGCGCGAGCCGCGCGCCGGCGAGGTGGGCGACCGCAACATCCTGCGCGGCGAGGGCTACGTCTCGCTCGACCTCGGGCTGACGAAGAACTTCAAGATGCCGTGGGAGGGCCACGCGCTCCAGTTCCGCTGGGAGGTCTTCAACGTCACCAACACCCAGCGCTTCGACAACAACAGCCTCCAGGGGCTCGGCATCCAGCCCGACCCGTTCCTCCCCGACCCGGACAGCGGCGAGCCGCTCACCGCGCCGTCCGACTTCGGGACTTACACCGCCACGCAGACGCCGCTCAACGAGCCGCGCGCCGGGCGCGTCATGCAGTTCGCGCTGCGTTACGTGTTCTAACTTTCCGCGCGGCCGAAGCGAAGGGGCCGGAGGGTTTCGCCCTCCGGCCCCTTTTTTTCGCGCCGCCTCGGGCGGCGCGGCTGAATTTTCGCCTCACGGGCCGGCGGATTTTTTGCCCAGCCGCGCGGCGTCCTTGCCGGCGAGGCGGCTGCGCTCGATCACGTCGGCGAGGTCGCGGCTCGCTTTGGCCGCCGCCCCGGCGTCAATCACGTCCGTGTTCTTGAAGAGGGGGCTGCCCACGAAGCTCATGATCGAGCGGTCGAGCGCGAGGAGCGCGGCCTTCAGCCCGGCGGCGTCGGCCGCGGGCCGAGGCTCGGGCCGCGCTTCGGCGTCGGCGTCCGGCTCGGGCAGTTTCAGGTTGCCCCTCAGCCGCTCGGCGCGCTCGCGAATCTCGGCGGTCGCCTCCGCGACGAGCTTGTAGTCGGGCGCGGGCGCGCGGATGACGGCGGCCATCATCTCGTTGTTGACGAGCTGGAGCCGCTTGTAGTCCTCGGCGATCTCGGCCAGCGCCAGCTCCGCCGGCTTCGGCCGCGGGGCGCTGTTCGCCTCCTTCTCCATCTCGCGCATGATGATCTCGCGCTCGCGGATGCTCGGGGGCTGCGGCACGCGGCGGGTGTCGCGGCTGTGGCCGGGCGGCAGGCGCGGCTGCGAGC
>JALZHT010000640.1 GCA_030860645.1 Acidobacteriota bacterium | reverse complement strand
AGTCGCCGCCCTGCGGCGCGTTGAGTTTGAAGACGTAGGCGAACTGCCCCGACGTGACCAGCGGCATCCCCAGCCGGTCGACGGCCGGCACCATCGCCTTCAGCGTCGGCTCCCCGAAGCACACGGCCGGGCATTGCACGGCCTCCGCGAAGGCCCGCGCCGACGGCCAGAAGTTGGCGGTGAGGTTGCGCATCTCGGAAAAAGAAATTTTTGATTTTCGATTGGGTGAAGAGGGCGTCGGCCCGCTCTCCCAATCGCAAATCAAAAATCTCAAATCGCCAATCTAAAATCCCTCGACGGCGACGCGGACGACGGCCACGTCGTCGTCTTTGATGCGGCCCGCGTCGCGCTCGCGCCGGAAGAGTCCGGCGAGCGCCCCATTGTCCGACGCGGCGAGCCAGGAATCAAACTCTTCGAGGAGCGGCGCGCGCTCCTCGAAGAGTTTGAAGAACCACGCCGCCGCCGCGTCCGACAGCAGCAGGAAGGTGTCGCCCGCCGCCGCCCCGCCTCCGGCCGTCACCGCGTGCGCCAGCGCCGCCTCCAGCGCCGCCCCGTGCGACGGCACGAGCGCCGGGCACGAATTAAACTCCCCCGCCCTGCTCAAAGGCATCGCCGCCCGCACCGCCCCGCCGCGACGCTGCACGACGCACGCGTCGCCGAGCGCAATCGCCCGCCAACGCAGCCCGCTTCCCGCGCCTTCAAAACTCAGCCCCACGAACGCCGCGAACGACCCGGCCCGCGCCTTCTCCTCCGCGTACCACGGCAAACGCCTCCCCGACCAACTCTCTTGCAGCCGCTTCCCTTCCTCCGCCACCCACGCCTTAAACTCTTCGACCGTCAGGGGCGCGGCCTCCATCCCGACCCACCCTTCCGCCAACGCCCGCGCCCAACTCCCCGCGTCGAACGCCTCCGTCGCCCCGTCCGCCACCGCGAACCTCCCGCCCTCAACGTCCAAACCCACCGCGTCCTCACACTCGTCGAGGCCCGCGCCCTCTTTCGGCATGACGAAATGACTGGCGCGGATTTGTAACTTTAAGGTCGGCATTGCGTGCGTTGGAGACTAAACAGTAAGCTGCCCCCAACATCGGACAGGTCTAACCCGCGTGGTAAATCTGAAGCACGGTAATGAGAATGGCTTCCTCCTCCAGTGCCGCGAAGGCTGCCCGCTTCAACTCCTCTACGTACCGGGATAGGATATTAATGTTTTCCGTGAATGCGAAAGGCGCATCGGTGTAAATGAGGCTTATGCGGTCTTGTACCCTCACACCGGCCTCCGAAAGATAGCTACCGTCTAAACCGCTGACGACAGTACAACCGCCGAAGGTGTGGGTGAATTCTTGTTTAAGTGATTCAAGCAGATTGAGGTAGGTGGGTGTGGGAAGGTCAGGGATATAAACCTCAATTCTTGCCCGCTCTAACAGAGGCAACAAACTTCTCCTTCCGCTTCCCAAACTCCTTCATGCGCTTCAAGGCGTCCTGCGCGGATACTTCGGCCCGCTTGGGACGCTTAACCTTTACTTCTTTCACTTCCTTTAGCCGTTTAGCCACTGAACACCTCCACAATCCTTCGGGCCAGTAACTTTGAGCCTGGCGTCTGGAAAAGGCTACAAGCAAATCTTTCGTTAATACTTTAGATTTCTTGCTTGAGTAAGTAGACGATTTCTCTCAATACATTCTCAAATGCTGATTCCTCCTCAACTGTCACAATCGGCGTTGGACTCGGCGCTTCTCTACAAATCTTCCTTGAGCCGACCCAGCGACATAGCGCGACTTGGAAGGAGTCGCCCGTCTCGTATGTCCACTCTTTCGAACCATACCCACCTTTCTCTGATTTAACAGAGGAGTATTTGCTGAAATTTATGTCGTTATCTTCACCTATACGACCTAGCAGCCGTTTAAGCATCTCCGCGTACTGAACCTCGGCCATAACCGGCATATCTTCTCTTACCTTCCTTAGTAGTATTAGACATCAACTCCCCTTACGCGTCCATCCAGATGTGCGGGGCCATGCCCGTCAGGCTGGTGCCGATCTCGTAGAACTGGACGACGGAGGAGGGGTCGGCGTTGAAGACGAAGCCGCGGGAGCCTTCCGCCGCGGGGACGCCGAGCTGCTGGGCGGCGGCGAGGAAGGGTTCGGGGAGCGGGCTGGAGATGCGGAAGAGCGTGCGGGCGAAGCCGTCGGGCAGGCCCGCGGCCTCCGCCGGGTACTCGACCTTGCGCGCGCGCCGCGAAGAGACGTGGCAGTTGAAGAGGAGCACGCGCCCGTCGTCCGTCCCCAGAGACATGATCTCTTCGCCGAGCGCCGTCGGGTCGCCGTCGCCCGACTCGCCGTCGGTCAGGTGGAGCACGGTCGGCGGGAAGCCGCGCGGGTGTTCGGCGAGCCAGCGCGTGAGGACGGCGCGCGCCTGCGTGAGCGCCCGGCACATCGGCGTCCCGCCGTCGGCGTGCGGGTAGACCCAGACGGGGTAGCGCACCGGCATCTCGACGTAGCCGCCCGCCCCGTCCGCCACGCGCCGGTAGCCGGCCTCGATGCGCGCCGGGCGGTCGGCCACCTCCGAGACGGGCGCGAGCAGGCTGTCGGAGAGCGCGCCCGACAGGGCCGACGAGACCGCGCGGCCGTAGCCGATGACCGAGACGTGGTAATAGTCGCGCACCTCCTCGGTCTTGGTGCAGCGGATGACGAGGTCGTGCAGCGCGTGGTTGACGACGCGCGCGACGAAGTCGGCCTTGCGCGTGTGCTCGTCGCCGCCGAACGGGTCGGCCATCGAGCCGGACTGGTCGAGGAGGAAGATGACGCACGTCGGGTTGGCGCGCGTGATTTGCGACGAGTACACTCTTTCGCCCTCAAAAAGCCGTGAATCGTCAATCGTAAATCGTGAACCGTGGCCGCGTGACGCTCGGGTCGAGAGGCAAATCGAAAGCGCCCGGTAGCGACTCCGATTGACGATTCACGATTCACGATTCACGGCTTTGATTATAGACGAGGCCGGCCCGCGAACGCCCGCGCGCCCCGCGGCTCAGGGCTGCGGGGCCGGGGCGGCGG
>JALZHT010000639.1 GCA_030860645.1 Acidobacteriota bacterium | reverse complement strand
GCCCGGGCCTGCTGCTACGAGGTCGGCGCGGAGGTCGTCGAAGCCTTCCGCGCGAAGTTCCCCCGCGCCGGCTCGCTCTTCACGCCGACGCGCGGAGGGCACGCGCTCGCCGACCTCCACCGCGCGAACCGCGAACAACTGCTCGACGCCGGGGTCGCGCCCGGGCGCATCCACGCCGCCCCGCTCTGCACCGTCTGCCGCCCCGACCTCTTCTTCTCCTACCGCCGCGACAAAAAACTCCACGGCCGCACGGGCCGGCTGCTCTCCGTCATCGGTAAAAAAGTTTCGGGTTCCGAGCCGAAGGGATTTTAGATTTGCGATTTTTGATTTTTGATTTGAAGACGGCGCCGCCGCCTTCTTCAATCGCCAATCAAAAATCCAAAATCAAAAATTCCTCTAACTCGAAACTACCTTCGTCTACGCCCGCCGAAGTAGCGCTGGTTGATGCGGTTCATGGGCGTGTCGCGGGTGACGATGGCGATGGGCAGCACCAGTTCGCGCCGCGCCGGCGGGAAGCAGACCTCGTCGGAGCAGCTCTGGAACTGCACGTTGACGCGGAGGCGCGCCACGCCCAGCTCGTAGTTGGCGGGCACGGTGACGTTGAAGCGCATGATGGCGCTGCCCTCGTAGACGGCGAGGCGCTCGGCCGCGGCCCCGCCGAAGCGGAAGGTGCGCACCGACCCGCGCGGGTAGTTGACGGGCGTGACCTTCAGGCCCCGCGGCGCGTCAACGCGGACGGTGGTCGGGACGGCGTACTTGCCGAGCGGGCGGTTCGAGTTGACGTGCAGCCCGCGCGGAATCCCCATCACGATGGCCGCCTGGAAGGTCGTCCCCTGCTGCGCCGGGTCGACGGAGAAGAAGCCGTTGATGCCGATGTCGTCACTTTGCGCGGGCGGCCCCGGCGGCGGGGCGGCGGCAGAGGGCGCGGCCGCGGACGTGAAAGCGTGCGGCGCGAGCAGGGCCGCGAGGAGCAGGGAAAGGGTCGCGAGTCGGGTGAAAGAGATAGGTTTCATGTCTGGTCTGGATAAGAGTCGAAAGCTCAAACTTCGGCCCATTTTACACGGGCGCGCGGGCCTCGGGAAACGCGCGAGAAGTGAAGAGATGCCGGGGCGGCGGGGAGGGTTGACCGGAGGTGGCTTATTTCTTGCCGAGCAAATTCGTCGTCCGCTCGGCGACGCTCGGCGGCGGGACGACTTCGCCGGTCTCGAACTGCTGCCCCGCGAAGTCGGAAGCGGGGATACTCCGCGCAGGCGGGAGAGACTGTTTGCCGGGCGGGCGGGCGAGCTGCGCGGGGTCGCCCTTCGTCTCGGCCGGGGCGCCCCCGCCGAAGAAGTAACGGAGCAGCGGGCGGAGGTTGATGAGCAGCGAGAGCAACAGCCACGCGATGACCAGGACGACGATGCGGTTGCTGTGACCGGGGGGCAACTCGACCGTGGCGGCCGCCACCGCCAGCGCGAAGACGAACATCAGCGCCGCGCCGAGCGTCAAATCCTTCTTGCGCCGCGTCGGGTCGGGGACGCGCGCCGCCGCGCCCGCCTCCGGCGCATCGCCGGCCGCGAGCACCGCCTTCACGACGCCGAGCTGGAAGCCGCACCGCGAACAGAAACGCGTCTCGTCGGAAACCTGCTGCTGGCCGCAGTTCGGACAGAACATAAACACCTCTCGGAGGAAGGAAAGCTAACTGCACACTGCGGTGGATTACGAACCCGTCGGCGCGAAAGTTCGTCGCGGCCGCCGCTCAAGACAACTGGTACAGGGCCGGCGCGGCCGGCGTGTCGACGCGGCGCGCGGCGAGTTGGCCGCAGGCGGCGTAGATGTCGCGGCCGCGGGGGCGGCGGACGAAGGCGTGGACGCCTTTGGCTTCGAGGACGGCTTTGAACGCCTCGACGCGCGCTTCGGGGGAGGGGCGGTAGGGGAGCGGGTCGGCGGGGTTGTGGGGGATGAGGTTGACCTTCGCGCGCAGTTGGTGGCGGTTCAGGAGGTTGGCGAGCTGGCGCGCGTGGTCGTCCGAGTCGTTGACGCCGTCGAGCATGACGTACTCGAAGGTGAAGCGCTCGCCCGGCTTCAAAGACTGCTCGAACTCCTTACAGGCGGCGAGGAGTTCGCGGAGCGGCCACCGCTTGTTGATCGGCATCAGGCGGTCGCGCAGCTCGTCCGTCGGCGCGGCGAGCGAGATGGCGAGGTGCGGCCGGTCGGGGGTGTGCGCCAGCTCTCTGATTTTGGGAACCACGCCGGCGGTCGAGACCGTCACGCGGTTGGGCACGATGAAGAGACCCTCGCGGTCGGCCATGACGCGCAGGCCCTTCATCAGAGAGTCGTAGGCGAGGAACGGCTCGCCCGCGCCCATCGCGACGAGGTTGGTGCCGCGCGGCGTCTCCGCGCCCGCGCCGTAGGCGTCGTTCAAGGCGATGATGATTTGCTCGACCATCTCGCCGGCGGCGAGCGTGCGCAGCAGGCCGAGTTTGGCCGTCAGGCAGAAGTCGCACTGGAGTGGGCAGCCCGACTGCGACGAGAAGCAGATCGTGTCGCGCCGCTCTTCGGGGATGAAGACGGTCTCGACGGGCAGCCCGTCGTGCGTCTTCATCAAATAGCGGCGCGTGCCGTCCGCGGCGACGTAGCGCGACTCGACCGTGAGCGTCGAGGCCGTGGCCCGCTCCGAGAGGCGCTGGCGCAGCCGTGTCGGCAGGTCGGTCATCTCCTCGAACGAGCGCAGGCGGCGGCGCTGGAGCGCGGCGAAGAGCTGGCGGCCGCGGTAGGCCGGCTCGCCCGACTCCACGGCGAAGCGCTCAAGCTCCTCGCGCGTCAGCCCCGTCAGATGTAAGCGGTTCTCCATCCGTGTTTGATTCTACACCGGGGGCTGCCCCGGCGGCAGCCCGGCGTGGCGCGCGGGGCGGAAATCGTTTATAAATCCGAAAGTCTTCGTGAGGGCCGCGGGCGGCCTCTGTTTTAGAGGCCGACGGGGCGGGGTGGGATTGATGATGGGTTTAAGAAAGTGCCTGCTGTTGCTGACCCTCGCGGCGGCCGGGTGCGGCGCGGCGCCGACCCGTTC
>JALZHT010000059.1 GCA_030860645.1 Acidobacteriota bacterium | reverse complement strand
CAGGTGAGCGACGCCGCGGAGATTGAAAAAATCGTCGGCGACGTGCTCGCCTCCAACCCGCAGCAGCTCGCGCAGTACCGCGCCGGCAAGGAGACCCTCTTCGGCTTCTTCGTCGGCCAGGTGATGAAAGCGTCGAAGGGCAAGGCCAACCCGAAGGTCGTCAACGAGCTGCTGAAAGAAAAACTTCGTGAATCGTAAAAGCCGTGAATCGTGAATCGTCAATCGTCAAGCGAAAAAGCCTGTCTCCTACGATCCACGATTGACGATTGACGATTCACGGCTTTAAGGAGTCAGATGAATTATCAAGGGAAGACGGCCATCGTCACGGGCGGGACGAAGGGCATCGGGCGGGCGATTGCGGAGGCGCTGTTGGGCGAGGGGATGAACGTCTGCATCGGCGCGCGGAGCATGGAGGAGATCGGGCGCGCGGTGCGCGAACTCGACGCCGAGAATGAAGGGCGCGTGACGGGCGCGGCGTGCGACGTGCGCAGCTACGAGGAGGTCGAGGCGCTGGTGGCGCACGCGGTCGAGGAGTTCGGCGGGGTGGACGTGCTCGTCAACAACGCCGGCGTCGGCCTCTTCAAGACGGTCGAGGAGACTTCGCCCGAGGAGTTCCGCGCCGTGCTGGAGACGAACCTCTTCGGCGTCTTCTACTGCTGCCGCGCGGCCCTCCCCGAGATGAAGCGGCGCGGCGGAGGCTACATCGTCAACATCTCCTCGCTCGCGGGCGCGAACCCGCACCCGCGCATGGCGGCCTACAACGCCTCGAAGTTCGGCCTCAACGGTTTCAGCGAGGCGCTCATGCAGGAGGTGCGGCACGACGGCGTGAAAGTCAGCTACGTCATGCCCGGCTCGGTCAACACCGAGTTCGGCGGCGACACGCCGAGCGCGGAGAAGAGCTGGCAGCTCCAGCCCGAGGACGTGGCGCGCGTCGTCGTCGACCTCCTGCGCCACGACGAGCGCAGCCTCCCGAGCCGCGTGGAGATGCGGCCGAGCCGGCCGCCGAAGAAATAGTTTCGGGTCAGAGCATTTTTGATTGGCGATTTTTGATTTTTGATTGGCGGAGGGCTACGGGCTACGCTCATAGCTTCAAATCGCCAATCGCCAATCTCAAATCAAAAATTCTTCGGGGAGAGTATGGAGCCGACTGAGCAGATCGCGGAGGCGCGGCAGAGGAATGGCGGCGCGGGCGAAGGTGACAAGCTCAACTCGACGGCGGCGATCGTCATCGCGCTGATGGCGATGATGCTGGCGATCACGAGCCTCGGGGGCGGCAACGCCGCCGAGGACATCATGAACTACAACATCCGGGCGAGCGACACGTGGGCCTTCTACCAGGCCAAGAACATCCGGCAGACCGCGTACCGCCTCGCGGCCGACGGGCTCGAATCCGAGTTGCAGGCGCGGCCCGCCTCGCTCGCGCCCGAGGCGCGTCAGACCATCGAGCGCCGCGTCCAGCAGTACCGCGAGACGGCCGCGCGCTACGAGGACGAGCCTGACCCCGACGACCCCTCCAACCCGCTCCGGGGCGAGGGCAAGAAGCAGTTGACGGCGCGCGCCCGCGACTTCGAGGCGCAGCGCGACCGCGCGCAGGCGCAGGACCCGAACTTCGACTTCGCCGAGGCGCTCTTCCAGATCGCCATCGTCCTCGCCTCGGTCGCGATCCTCGCCTCCTCGCGCCGCATCCTGTGGGCTTCGGTCGGCGTCGGCGCGCTGGCCGCGCTCCTCATGCTCAACGGCTACTTGCTCCCGCTGCCGAACCTGTTCGGCTGAGGTCGAGGAAGATGAAGCTGCTCCTCGCGTTGTCGTTCGTCTGCTCCCTCGCGTGCGCCGCCGCGCCGGCCCAGACGCCCCGCCCGCCGGAAGGCGGCTCCGCCGCGCAACCTGCCCGGAACCTGCCGCCGGAGTTGGCCGAGGCCGAGCGGCTCAACGCCGAGATTAATTCGCTCTACCAGGCGGGGAAGTTCGCCGACGCCGTGCCGCTCGCCCGCCGCGTGCTGGAGATCAGGGAGAGGGCGTTCGGCGTCGAGCACGTCGCGACCCTGTACGCGCTGGCAAACCTCGCCACGCTGTACGTTGAGGTGAAGAAGGACGGCGAGGCCGAGCCGCTTTTCAAACGCGCTCTGGCCGCGGCCGAAAAGCTCGGCGCGCCGGCCCGGCTGCTCGTCATCGAGGTCAGTAATAAGCTGGCGGCGATCCGCTTCCGCGACCGCGACTACGAGGGGACGGAGACGCACCTGCGGCGCGCCCTCGACTTGATCGTCGCGGCGCGCGGGGCCGAAGACCTCGCGGCCGTCCCCGTCCTCCTGAACTTCACCGACCTCAGCTACCAGCGGGGCAAAGCGGAGGCGGCCGAGGCGCACCTCGCGCGGGCCGTCGAGATTCTGCTCAAGCACCCGCCCCGGAGAGACCCGGCCACGTCGGAGAGGCTGAAGCGTTACGTCTGCCTGCTCGCGGAGGACTCCAGGGAGGGCGAGCTGTCGAAGAGTCTGGGCCGCGCCCGCTACCGGCTCGAAGAGCCGGAGAAGGCCGCCGAGCGCGAGCGGCGGGAGAGGGAGCGGGCGGAGCGCGGGGAGGGGAAGCCGACGGTGCAGGGCGGCGTGCTGAACGGCCGCGTCCTCGCGCGGGTCGCCCCGGCCTACCCGGCCGAGGCGAAGGAGAGGAGGCTTTCGGGCAAGGTTGTCGTGCAGATCACGGTAGACGAAACGGGGAAGGTGGTGCACGCCGAGCGTTTTTGCGGCAACCCCATCCTTTCGGAGGCCGGGGTGGCCGCCGTCAAGCGCTGGCGCTTCTCGCCGACGCTGCTCGACGGGAAGCCCGTGGCGGTAACTGGCACCGTCACCGTCAACTTCATCCTGAGGCCGTGAGGCGCGGGGGCGATGAGGGCCGTGTTGCAGCGCGTGACGCGCGCGGGCGTGAGGGTCGGGGGCGAGACGGTTGGCGAGATCGGCCGCGGGCTGGTCGTCCTGCTCGGCGTGGCGCGCGACGACACGCCGGACGACGCGCGCTACGTGCTGGAGAAGACGGTCAGCCTGCGCGTCTTCGACGACGAGGAGGGGCGCATGAACCGCTCGGTGGTGGACACGGGCGGCGGCCTGCTCGTCGTCTCGCAGTTCACGCTCCACGGCGACGTGCGGCGGGGCCGCCGGCCTTCATGGTTCGAGGCCGCGCCGCCCGAGACGGCCGAGCCTCTGTACGAGCTGTTCGTCGCCGAGGCCCGCCGCCTCGTGGCGCGCGTCGAGACCGGCAGCTTCCGGAGCATGATGGAGGTCGAGCTGGTCAACGACGGGCCGGTGACGATCTTGCTCGACAGCAAAAAGCTTTTCTGAGTGGCGAGAAATATTTCAGAAGGAGAACGGGAATCGGCATGTGGAACATTTCGGGCGCGCGGCCGCTCGTGAAGGTGTTGGCGCTGGCGCTGGCGCTCGCGCACGCCGCGTGCGGGGGCGACCAGACGCAGACGAGGGACTCCGACGCCGAGAACGCGAACGTGAGGCGCGGCGTCAAGCCGGAGGCGGACGCGGAGGCGGCCGTCATCGAGGTCGAGTCGGGCGGCGTGCCGTACGGGCGCATCGTCGTCGAGCTGTACCCGAACGTCGCGCCCAGGCACGTCGAGCGTTTCAAGGCGCTCGCCCGCGAGGGCTTCTACAACGGCGTCGCGTTCCACCGCGTCGAGCCGAACGTGATCCAGGGCGGCGACCCGCTCTCGAAGGACGACAACCCTTCGAACGACGGCACGGGCGGCTCCGACTACCCCGACCTGC
The DNA here is from genome assembly GCA_030860645.1 of Acidobacteriota bacterium. GTDB lineage: Bacteria > Acidobacteriota > Blastocatellia > Pyrinomonadales > Pyrinomonadaceae > QHXN01. Next base: position 7,090 of record JALZHT010000059.1, on the reverse strand, counting down.
CCGCCGAGTTCAGCGACATCCCTTACGAGCCGGGCGTCGTCGGCGCGGCCCGGACGGCCGACCCGAACTCCGCCAACTGCCAGTTCTTCGTCACCCTCGCGCGCACCCCGCAGTGGGACAACAAGTACACCGTCTTCGGCCGCGTCGTCGAAGGGCTCGCACAGGCGCGCATCATCAGCGGCGCCCCGACCCGCCCCGGCACGACGAACCCCGACCCCAAAATCGTCATGAAGAGCGTCACGCTCCAGCCCCGCGCCAACTTTAAGTAGGGTGCTGGGTGTTAGGTGTTGGGTGCTGGTAAAAGACTCAGGGCTGGTGAAAGCTTAAGCCTTCGCCAGCCCTTAAGTTTTTACCAGCACCCAGCACCCTCTCAGATCGTGTTGTCTTCGGTCTTCGAGCGCGGGTCGAGTTCGAAGCGCTGGCGGTCGCGGCGTTCGATCTTTTCGAGCACGTCTAACTCCTCGTTGTCCTCGAAGTTGACGCCGACGGCGTGGGCGTTCTCCTCCACGTCGGACTGTCCGGGGAGCGCGTGGTCGCCGGCGACCGCCTCGGTGCCGCTGCTGTTCACGTCCTCCCACGCGGCGTCGAGGTCGCCGCCCGAGTCGGCCGGCGAGGCGGCGGTGCTGTTGCGGAGGCGCTGCGCGAGCTGGTCGGGGTCTTTCGGCGCGCGCGCGATCTCCTCCTCCATGAACTCCTCGATCTCGGGGTCGGGCACGAAATTAGGATCGTTGCTCAGGTAGTTGAACTCTTCGGGCGTCTTCTTCGGCATCTCCCAACCTCCGCGTCTCGACACGAATTTCGAGTCCGAACACTCAGACCCGGCGCAAACTTCGCTGTGCGGCTGCTTGTCTAAAGTGCGCCCAATATAACAAATGAGTCCGACCCGGGGCAAACACCTCGCGGCCGCGCGCCTCTTGCTTGACGATTCAAGTGCCGACACCTAAACTGAAAGGTACTTTAATGCAGTCAAAGACAAGTCGGTTTTAGGTGATGATGCGTGCCGGGGGCGGCGCGAGTCGGAAGGGCCTGCCTCCGCCGGCGCGAATCAGAAACCTAAAATCGCAAATCACAAATCGAAGAAATCTTATGCCAAATAATCCTTTCAATGCGCTCCAGGACTTCGCCGCCGGACAGGGGAAGACGGGCAAGTTCTACTCGCTGCCGCAGCTCGAACGAGACGGCGTCGGCCCCGTCTCGCGGCTGCCGGTGAGCATCCGCATCGTGCTGGAGTCGGTGCTGCGGAATTGCGACGGCAGGGTCGTCGAAGAGGACGACGTGCGGGCGCTCGCCAACTGGCAGGCCGAAGGGGAGCGGACGGAGGAGATTCCGTTCAACGTGGCGCGCGTGCTGTTGCAGGATTTTACGGGCGTGCCGCTTTTGGTTGACCTCGCGGCGATGCGCTCGGCCGTGCAGCGGATGGGGCGCGACCCGAAGATCATCGAGCCGCTCGTCCCCGTCGACCTCGTCATAGACCACTCGGTGCAGGTCGACTTCTGGAGCACGCCCGACGCCGTGCGGCTCAACATGGAGACCGAGTTCCGCCGCAACCGCTCGCGCTACCAGTTCCTCAAGTGGGGCATGCAGGCGTTCCAGAGCTTCAACGTCGTGCCGCCCGGCGTCGGCATCGTCCACCAGGTCAACCTCGAATACCTCGCCCGCGGCGTGATGGAGAAGGACGGCGTGTATTACCCGGACACGCTCGTCGGGACGGACTCGCACACGACGATGATTAACGGCGTCGGCGTCGTCGGCTGGGGCGTCGGCGGCATCGAGGCCGAGGCGGCGATGCTCGGCCAGCCCGTCTACATCCTGACGCCCGACGTGGTCGGCGTGAACATGCACGGGAGCTTGCGCGAGGGCGTGACGGCCACCGACCTCGTGCTCCGCGTGACCGAGCTGCTGAGGAAGGCGAAGGTCGTCGGCAAGTTCGTCGAGTTCCACGGCGAGGGCGCGGCGAGCCTCCCCGTCGCCGACCGCGCCACCATCGGCAACATGGCCCCCGAGTACGGGGCGACGATGGGCTTCTTCCCCGTCGACGAGAAGACCTGCGAGTACCTGCTCTCGACCGGCCGCCCCGAGGAACAGGTGGACGCGGTGCGCAGTTATTACGGGGCGCAGGGGCTGTTCGGCATCCCGCGCGCGGGCGAGATTGACTACTCGACCCTGCTCGAACTCGACCTCTCCTCCATCGAGCCGAGCGTCGCCGGGCCGAAGCGCCCGCAGGATCGCATCGAGCTGCCCGACCTCAAGGAGAAGTTCACCGAGCTGTTCCAGAAGCCCGTGGGCGAGAGCGGCTACAACCGCCCGGCCGCGGAACTCGGGGAGCGCCACCCCGTCGATTTAAATGCCGAGGTGCGCCGCGCGGCGCGCTCCCTGCCCGTCATCCCCGGCGAGATCATCGCGGGCGGCGGCGCGCAGGAGCCGGAGTCGGCCCCGCACATCGTCGCCACCGAGACGGTCGGCGGCCTCGGCTCGCTGAGCGAGAAGGACACCAGCGCGCTCACCGAGCTGGAGATGATGAACAACCGCCCGACGCCCGACCGCGTCGAGGAGCTGGAGGCCGTCTCGCCGCAGGCCGAGTCCAACGGGCACGTCGAACTCGGACACGGCGACGTGGTCATCGCCGCCATCACCTCCTGCACCAACACCTCGAACCCCGGCGTCATGCTGGCCGCGGGGCTTTTGGCGAAGAAGGCGGTCGAGAAGGGGCTGAGGGTGCGGCCGACGGTCAAGCCCTCGCTCGCGCCCGGCTCGCGCGTCGTCACGGAGTATTACCAGAAGACGGGGCTGCAAAAGTACCTCGACCAGCTCGGCTTCAACATCGTCGGCTACGGCTGCACGACCTGCATCGGCAACTCCGGGCCGCTCGACCCGCGCATCGAGTCGGTCATCACCGAGCACGACCTCGTCACCGCCTCGGTGCTCTCGGGCAACCGCAACTTCGAGGCGCGCGTGCACCAGTCGGTGCGCGCCAACTTCCTGATGAGCCCGCCGCTCGTCGTCGCCTTCGCGCTCGCCGGCACCGTCAACATAGACGTGACGAAGGAGCCGCTGGGGCGCGGCCGTGACGGCCGAGAGGTGTACCTGCGCGACATCTGGCCGACGCTCGAAGAGGTGGGCGAGGTGCTGGGGGCGGCGACCGACCCCGAGACCTACCGCCGCCTCTACAGCGACTTCGCCGCGGCCAACCCGCTCTGGAACGAAATCCCGAGCGTGGCCGGCGAGGTCTACGCCTGGGAGGAGCAGTCCACCTACATCCAGGAGCCGCCCTACTTCGAGCGGTTCTCGATGGAGCCCGGCGTCTTCTGCGACATCCGCGGCGCGAGGCCCTTGGCCGTCTTCGGCGACTCGGTGACGACCGACCACATCTCGCCCGCCGGCGCCATCAAGAAGCAGTCGCCGGCCGGGCGCTACCTCCTTTTGCGCGGCGTCGAGGTGCAGGACTTCAACTCCTACGGCTCGCGGCGCGGCAACCACCAGGTGATGGTGCGCGGCACGTTCGCCAACGTCCGCATCAAGAACCAGATGGTGCCGGGCACGGAGGGCGGCCTGACCGTCCTCCGCCCGGTCGACGAGCAGATGAGCATCTACGACGCGGCGATGAACTACCAGGCGGCGGGTCTCCCGCTCATCGTCTTCGCCGGGCAGGAGTACGGGACGGGCTCGTCGCGCGACTGGGCGGCGAAGGGGACGAAGCTGCTGGGCGTGCGCGCCGTCATCGCCGAGAGCTTCGAGCGCATCCACCGCTCGAACCTCGTCGGGATGGGCGTGCTGCCGTGCCAGTTCAAGGAGGGCACCAACGCGCAGACGCTCGGCCTCGACGGCACGGAAGTCTTCGACCTCGTCGGCCTCGAAGGCGCGGAGATCCGCCCGCGCCGGGATTTGACGCTGCGCGTCCGCCGCCAGAATGGCGAGACCGAGGAGGTGCCGGTGACGCTGCGCATCGACACGCCCATCGAGATCGAATACTACCGCCACGGCGGCATCCTGCCCTTCGTGCTCCGGCAACTGATCGCCGAGGCTTCCTGACGGGGGCCGGCAGGTAGTGGTCAGTAGACAGTAGCCAGTAGAAACACCTTCTCTACGGAGAGGCCGGGATGAAGGCGTCGGCCGCGGGCCACAAAACAACTGTCTGCCGACCACTGTCTGCTGACTACTGATTGATGAGGACGATTCTTTTCACGGCCGCCGGGGTCGGCCTGCTGCTGCTGACGGCCTACGACGTGTTCGCGACGGTGCTGAACACGCAGGCGCGGTACGGCCCCATCGGCGAGAGGCTGAACCGCAACACCTGGCGGTTCGCGCGCTTCTTCGCCTTCCGGCTGCCGCGTCCGCGCCGCCACCGTCTCCTCAACGCGGTCGGGCCGCTGCTGCTGCCGCTCCTCCTCGTCACCTACATCACCCTGCTCGTCACGGCCTTCGCGCTCGTCTACGCCCCGCGGATGCCCGAACATTTCCACGTCCACGAGCACCGGGGCGACGTTGATTTCGTCGACGCGCTCTACTTCAGCGGCATCACGCTGACGACGCTCGGCTACGGCGAGATCGTGCCGGCCTCGACGCTGATGCGCCTCTCGGCCCTCGTCGAGTCGGCCGCGGGGATCGCCCTCATCTCGCTCGCCATCGCCTACCTGCTCGCCGTCTACAACGCGCTCGGGGCCAAGCGCACCGCCGCGCTCACGCTCTACCACCAGGCGGGCGAGGGGGCGGACGCCGCCGGCTACATCGCGCACCACTTCGTCGAGGGCCGCTTCTACGGCCTGCGCGAGGCGCTGCGCACGGCCACGCGCGACATCCAGGGCGTGCTCGAATCGCACGTCGAGCACCCGGTCATCCACTACTTCCACCCCGTCGAGGTCTACAAGAGCCTGCCGCGCATGCTCTTCCTGCTGCTCGAAGCCTGCGCCGTCATCCGCACCTCGCTCGACGAGGAGCGCCACTCGGACGTGCGCAGCCACCCCGAGGTGCGCACGCTCGAAGCCAGCGCGCGCTACGTGCTGGGCGAGCTGGTCGCGTCGCTCGACCTCGAACGGCGGCGGCGGCGGCGCTTCGACCTGCCCGACGAGGCGGCCGAGGACGAGCAGCGCTGGCGGCGGCGCTACGACCAGACGCTGTCGCGCCTCGACGCCGAGGGCATCGAGACGCGCCGCGACCGTGAGGCCGGCTACCGCGAGTACCGCGCGCGCCGGCAGGACTGGGAGTCGCAACTGCGCCGCCTCTCGCTCCACCTCGGCTACGACTGGGACGAAGTCACCGGCGACCGCGACCTCGCCTACGCCGCCGACGAGGAGAAGGAGGAGCCGGCGGCGGAAGAGGCGGTAGACAGCAGGCAGTAGGCGGCAGGAAGTAGCCGCTCGGCCCCGCATGGGGGCCGCCGACGCTGACATCTTAACGGTTCGCCGGCGAAGGTTTTCCGGCCGGCGACTGGCTGCTGACTCCTGGCTCCTGCTTTGTGTTAAAGTATCCGCATCCAACACAGGGTCGCGCCGCGTATACGAGAAGCGCATTCAAACTTCCTGACGAGATTGGAGGGAACCTTTATGTCATCAGCCCAGCCCGCGTCGGAGACGCCCCGCAAGTACCAGCTGTTCATAGATGGGCAGTGGGTCGACGCCGCCTCCGGCAAGACCTTCGAGACGCCGAACCCGGCCACCGGCGCGACGCTCGCCGAGGTCGCCGAGGGCGACAAGGAAGACATAGACAAGGCCGTCGCCGCCGCCCGCAAAGCCTTCGAAGGCAAGTGGTCGAAGGTCTCGGCGCGCGACCGCGGGCGCATGCTCTACAAGCTCGCGCAGCTCATCGAGGCGCGCGCCGCGGAGCTGGCCGCGCTGGAGACGGCCGACAACGGCAAGCCCATCAAGGAGTCGACCTACATCGACCTGCCGGGCGTCGTCGAGAACTTCGAGTACTTCGCCGGGTGGGCGACCAAGATCGAGGGCGAGACGATCCCCGTGCCCGGCCAGATGTTCAACTACACGCTGCGCGAACCCGTCGGCGTCTGCGGCCAGATCATCCCGTGGAACTTCCCGCTGCTGATGGCCGCGTGGAAGCTCGCGCCCGCGCTCGCCGCCGGCAACACCATCGTCCTCAAGCCCGCCGAGCAGACGCCGGTCACGGCGATGGAGCTGGCCGGGCTGATCCAGGAGGCGGGCTTCCCCGACGGCGTCGTCAACATCGTGCCCGGCTTCGGCGAGACGGCCGGCGCGGCCTTGGCCTCGCACCCCGGCATCGACAAGGTCGCCTTCACCGGCTCGACCGAAGTCGGCAAGCTCGTCGCCCGCGCGGCCGCCGACAACCTGACCAAAGTCTCGCTCGAACTCGGCGGCAAGGCCCCGAACATCGTCTTCGCCGACGCCGACATCGAGCAGGCCGTCAACGGCGCGATGATGGGCATCTTCTTCAACCAGGGGCAGGTCTGCTGCGCCGGCTCGCGCCTCTTCCTCGACGAGCGCGTGAAGGAGGAGTTCCTCGGCCGCTTCAGCGAGAAGGCCGCGAAGATCAAGGTCGGCGACCCGATGGACGCCGCGACGCAGATGGGGCCGCAGGTCTCCGAGGAGCAGTTGAACCGCATCAAGGGCTACGTCGGCATCGCCCGCGAGGAGGGCGCGACCGTGGTGACGGGCGGCGCCCCGCCGCAGCTCGAAGGCGACTTCCAGAAGGGCTTCTTCTTCCAGCCGACCATCTTCGGCGAGGTCAGGAACACGATGCGCGTCGCGCAGGAGGAAATCTTCGGCCCCGTCACCTCCGTCATCACCTTCGAGGACGAAGAGGATTTAATCCGCCAGGCCAACGAGACCGTCTACGGCCTCTCCGCCGGCATCTGGACGAAGGACATCACGCGCGCGCACCGCTTCGCCAGGGCCATCAAGGCCGGCGTCATCTGGATCAACACCTTCAATATGTTCAACGCCGCGTCGCCCTTCGGCGGCTACAAGCACTCGGGCTACGGCCGCGAGATGGGCCGCCACGCGCTCGAACTCTACACGCAGGTCAAGAGCGTCTGGGTCGACCTCTCCGGCAAGCCCATCGGCTGGTTCGGCAAGTAAGGGGACGGGGAAGAGTTCAAGCGAGAGAGGGGGGGGGGGGGGGG
>JALZHT010000638.1 GCA_030860645.1 Acidobacteriota bacterium | reverse complement strand
GCCCAGGGGCGGCGGCTCTCGGTCGGGCGCACGATCACGCGCAAGGTGATGCGCGAGCGGCAGGCGCTACTTTCGCAGGACGCGACGGCCGACTCGGAGTTCGCCGGCGTCCACTCCATCGTCTCGCAGGGCGTGCGCTCGACCATCTGCGCCCCGCTCATCGCCGAGTCGCGCGTCCACGGCGCGCTCTACGCCGACCGCCTCGACCCCTTCACCTCGTTCACGCGCGACGACCTCGAACTGGTGAGCGCCGTCGCCGCGCAGACGGCCGTGGCGGTCGAGAACGCGCGGGCGCACGAGCGGCTCGCGCGCGAGGAGGTGGCGCGCGCCAACTACAGCCGCTTCATGCCCGAGTACGTCGTCCGCCAACTGCTCGAAAGCCCCGAGTCCTTCAAGCTCGGCGGCGTCAACCAGACCGTGACCGTGCTCTTCGCCGACATCCGCGGCTTCACCCTCATCTCCGAGAGGGCCGCGCCCGAGCGCCTCGTGCAACTCCTGAACCACTACTTCACGGCGATGACCGACATCGTCTTCGCGCACGGCGGGACGCTCGACAAGTACCTCGGCGACGGGCTGATGGCGCTCTTCGGCGCGCCCGCCGCCACGCCCGACGACGCCTGCAACGCGGCGGCCGCCGCCATCGCCATGCAGCGCCAGGTCGGGGTGATTAACGAGCAGTTGCGCGGCGAGGGGCTGCCCGACATCCACATCGGCATCGGCCTGCACACGGGCGTGGCGACGGTCGGCTACATCGGCTCGGAGCGGCGCTCCGAGTACACGGCCATCGGCGACACGGTCAACCTCGCCGCCCGCCTGGAGCAGAACGCGCTGCCGGGCCAGATTCTCTTGAGCGAGGCGACGGCCGCCGCGGCCGCCGGCGCGGGCTGCGCCTTCCGCCCGCGCCCGCCCATCACGGTCAAGAACCGCGTCCAGCCCGTCCCCATCTTCGAGATCGACTGGCGCGGCGACCCGACCGTCCACCACAGTCTGAGGTCTGGAGTCTGAAGTCCGGGGTCAAAACCCGCGTCCCTGATTTGACGTAAGACCGCCCTCGGCCCAGACTCCGACTTAAAGGCTCCGGACTGTTTTTAACTTATGTCTGCTGAAAACCCATTCAAGAGAAGGCGCTCGCTGATGTCGTTCGCGGGCCTGCGCGACCTGGTCTCGGACTCGATGGCGATTGACCTCGGCTCCTCGACCATCATCATCGCGGTGCGCGGCCGCGGCATCGTGGTGGACGAGCCGGCCGTCGTCGCCGTCGACAAGATTTCGGGCGAGGTGGTCGCCGTCGGGCGCGCGGCGAGCGACATGCAGGGCCGCGAGCCGCGCGACGTGCAGCTCGTCGCCCCGCTCGTGGACGGCGTCGTCGCCGACTTCGAGCGCACGCAGAAGGTGCTCGACCACTTCGTCCGCCAGGCCCGCAGCGGCTTCTCGCACTTCAGCCGCCGCGCCGTCATGAGCGTGCTCTCCGGCATCACGCAGGTCGAGCAGCGGGCGCTGCTGGCCGCCGCCCAGGAGGCGCACATCGGGCGCGTCTACATGGTCGAGGAGGGCTTGGCGGCCATCCTCGGCGCGGGCGTCTCGGTCGAGGACAAGCGCGCCTCGGCCGTCGTTGACATCGGCGGCGGGACGACGAACGTGGCGGCCGTCGCGCACGGCACCATCGTCTACTCGCAGGCCGAGCGCGTCGGCAGCACCGACATTGACGAGGCGATCATTGACCGCCTGCGCCGCCACCACGGCCTCATCATCGGCGCGCCGACGGCCGAGCGGCTGAAGTTCGAGCTGGGGTCGGCCATCGAGCCGGCCGAGCCGGCGCGCAGCGTCTCGGTCAAGGGGCGCGACGTGCAGACGGGCGCGCCGCGCGCCGCCGAGGTCACGAGCGAGGAGGTCTGCCTGGCGGCCGGGTCGGTCGTCAAGCGCCTCTCGCGCATCGTCATCCGCGCGCTCGCGGACTTACAGCCCGAGGTCGCCGCCGACATCTACGACCGCGGCCTGATCCTGACGGGCGGCGGCGCGCTCCTCGACGGCATGGCCGAATTCCTCCAGCGCGAGACCGGCCTCTCGACGCGCCTGCCCGACCAGCCGCGCTACGCCATCGTCCGCGGCCTCATGCAGCTCTTCGACGAGCCTCTGCTCCTGCGCCGCGTCGCCCGCAACGAGCAGTCGCACCTGCTCGACGAGAGTGCCTTTGAAGTGTAGTCGTCAGTTTTCGGTTTTCAGTTTTCAGTTGTTCGGGGCGGCGCTCCCCGCGGGGTCTTCGTTAAGCCGCCGGGGCCGCGCGGCGGACGAACTGAAAACCGACAACCGAAAACTGAAAACCGTATGAATTTCCTGAAGTTCTTCCGGCGGCAGATACAGGTTGCGCGCGTCTCGGGCATCCCGGTGCGCATAGACTACCGCTGGTTCGTCGTCTTCGCGCTCTCGGCGTGGGTCGTGGCGGCGAGCTTCGAACAGCGCACGGTGCTGTCGCAGTTCGTCAAACTCGACGCCGGGCCGGCGTGGGTCGTGGGCGTGGCGACGACGGCTGCCCTCTTCCTCTCGATCTTCGGCCACGAGCTGTCGCACGCGCTGGCCGGCCGCTTCGAGGGCATCGAGAGCGAGGAGATCGTGCTCCACCCGTTCGGCGGCTTGACGCGCCTCAGCCGCGAGCCTGACAACCCGCGCGCCGAGTTCCGCATCGCCGTCGCCGGCCCCTCGGCCAGCTTCCTCTTCGCCGTCGTCGCGTTCGCGCTGATGTACCTCGCGCGCCTCGGGGAGCTGCGCGCGGCGGCCGCCGCCTTCTCCATCGTCGCCTACTGGAACCTCTTCATCGCCGTCTCGAACCTGCTGCCCGGCTACCCGCTCGACGGCGGGCGCGTGCTGCGCGCGTTCCTGTGGAAGCGCTACGGGCAGCTCGAAGAGGCGACGCGCATCGCGAGCCTCGGCGGCCAGCTCATCGCGGGCGCGCTCGTCGTCTTCGGCGTCTGGTTCTACCTGCGCGCCGCCGACCCGTTCCGCGCCCTCTGGCTCGTCCTCGTCGGCCTCTTCCTGTGGGACGCGGCGCGGGCCGTCCG
>JALZHT010000637.1 GCA_030860645.1 Acidobacteriota bacterium | reverse complement strand
GCGTCATCCTCAGCGCCGGCGAGGGCCAGCCGGCCGGCGGCCTCCAGGACGCGCTGCGGGGCGCGGGCGCGCAGGTTCGCGGGCAGTTCGACGGCCTCGGCCTGGTCGTCGCCGACGTACCCGTCGAAAAACTCTCCGAGGTCGCCGCGCGCGCCGAGGTCTCCTGGGTCTCCTCCGACCAGAAGGTGCACTCGACGGCCGACAACACGAGCCACCACGAGGTGACGACCGGCGCGAGCAAGTTCCTGCCCGTGGGCGCGGAGGCGCTCGCCTCGGGCGGCGGCGGCAACCGCGTCGGCATCGCCGTCCTCGACAGCGGCATCAGCCCGCCCGACGCCGCCGAGTTCTCCGGCTACGAGTGGCGGCAGTCGAGCGGCACGCTCGGCACCGGCCTCTTCTCGCAGAAGTATCTCGCCTCCTACCCGCGCATCCTCAAGCACCTCGATTTCACGGGCGAAGGCACGACCGCCGACCGCTACGGCCACGGCACGCACACGGCGGGCGTGGCCGCCGGGTCGGGGCAGGCGAGCGAGGACTACGCCGCGGGCAACTTCGGCGCGGCGACGCACGGCGGCATCGCCACGGGCGCGCACATCCTCTCCGTCCGCGTGCTCAACTCGGCGGGCCAGGGCACGGTCTCGGGCGTCATCGCCGGCATTGACTGGGTCGTCAAGAACCGCAAGACCTACAACGTCCGCGTGATGAACCTCTCGCTCGGCACCGCGCCGACGCAGAGCTACAAGACTGACCCGCTGTGCCAGGCGGTCGGGCGCGCCGTTGACGCCGGCATCGTCGTCGTCGTCGCCGCCGGCAACTGGGGCAAGGACGCGCAGGGGCGCACCATCTACGGCGGCATCCTCTCGCCGGCCAACTCGCCGCGCGTCATCACCGTCGGCGCGACGAACACGCACCAGACCGACGCGCGCTCCGACGACACGGTCGCCACCTACTCTTCGCGCGGGCCGACGCTCGTTGACGGGTTCGTGAAGCCCGACCTGGTCGCGCCCGGCAACAAGCTCGGGGCGGCGGAGACGGCCGCCACGTCGCCCACGGGCGGGTCGTCCTATTCGACCGAGGGCGGCGGCGGCCTGCTCGGCACGCTGGTGAGCGGCGACACCTCGACGAATAAGCCGGTCGCCAACGGCACCTACCGCGTGATGAGCGGCACCAGCTTCGCCGCGCCGGTCGTCTCGGGCACGGTCGCCCTCATGCTCGAAGCCAACCCGTCGCTCACGCCCCAGATAGTCAAAGCCCTCCTCATGCGCACGGCGCAGCGCCTGCCCGCCTACGAGCGGCTGATTCAGGAGCGGAAGATGTCGCCCTTCGAGCGCGTCATCACGGAAGGCGCGGGCGAGCTGAACGCGGCGGCCGCGCTGACGGTGGCGAAGGCCGTGCGCAAGGACGCCAACCAGGCCGTGCCCGGCCAGGACCTCATCACGAACCGGAAAGTGACCTACTCGAAACTGGGCCTCACGTCGCCCGTCGCGGGCGAGGCGATACCGCTCAACAACGGCCTCATCTGGGCCGAGGGCGTCGCCTTCAACGAGCGCCTGACGCTGACGCGCGCCTACAATCTCCCGAACGGAGTCCGCATCAGCGCGGGCTTCGTCCTGATTGACGGCGTCCTGCTGCCCGACGGCACGTACCTCTTCGCCGACGGCCGCGCCGCCCCGCCGCAATACATCCTCGGCAGCGGCATCGTCTACGCCGACGGCATCGTCTACGCCGACGGCATCGTCTACGCCGACGGCATCGTCTACGCCGACGGCATCGTCCTGGCCGACGGCTGCACCTTCGGCAGCGGCATCGTCCTGGCCGACGGCATCGTCTACGCCGAGGGCATTGTCCTGGCCGACCACTTCGGCACGACCTACGCGGCCGAGCCTGCGTGGGCGACGAACATGATCGAGCCTAGCTCAATGCGCATGAGTCCGGAGCAGGTGCTGCTCCAGGGCGAGTCGGCCACGCCGACCTCCGTCAACCGCCTCGACCCGGCCAGCCCGCTCTACCCGAGAAAGCAGTAGGCAGGAGGCAGAAGTTAGAAAGCGGAAGGCAGTCAAGACGCCCGCGCGTTTTGACTGCCTTCCGCTTTCCGCCTTTTGCGGTTACTCAACTTTCCCGTCCAGCCTGATCTCGCGGGGCGCGCCGGGGGCGTTCGTGACCTCGACCGGGGCGTGCCACGCGAGGGTCTTGATGCGGCAGGTGCCGGTGTTGTCCTCGCGGCAGTAGAAGAGCGTGAGGTGGACGCGCAGGGCGGCCGCGCCGGGCGAGAGCGCGTCGAGTGGGACGCGCAGCGGCAGGGTCAACTCCTTCGACGTGCGGCCCGCTTCGAAGGGAGCGCCGGGCGGCTCCGTCCGGGCGAGCCTAAGATGCTCGCGCCCGGCCTCGACGCTGACCTTGTAACGCTGCGGCGCGGAGGGGTTGAGGTGGTGGCCTTCGGGCAGGCGCACGGCGACGACGAGGTCGCCGCCCGCGCCCGCGGCCAGTTGCTGCGGCGCGGGCTTGATCTCTTCGGCGTTCGGCCCGGCTAACTCTCCGTCGCCCGCGGCGGCCGTGTCGGGCGGGCGCAGGCCGTCGAGCTTGAGGGTCGTCGCCCTCTTCGTCCGCAGCTCGACGACGCGCACGGCGTGGTTGTTGGTGTCGGCGACGTAGAGCTTGCCGCGCGCGACCGCGAGGCCGCCCGGCTCGTAGAAGGTCGGGGACGCGCCTTCGTCCTGGCCGGGCCGGCCCGTGCCGGCGAAGGTCTTGACGGTGCGGGCGCGCGGGTCGAGCACTTTAATCTTGTGGTTGTAGGTGTCGGCGACGAAGAGGCGGCCGTCGTGGAAGACGACGCCGAGCGGGTGCTGGAGGCGCACGTCGTCGCCGCGCCCGTCGCGGTCGCCGAACTCGAAGAGGTCGCCGCCGGCGAGCGTCCGCACCTCTTCGCCCGCGCCAGACTCGGAACTCGGGGGCGGCGGCTCGGTCGAACCCTGCGAAGCGTCCCCGCCCGGCAGCGCGCCGCCGCGCGCCGCGTGCGGCAGGGCGATGGCGCGGATGATGTTCGACTCGCTGTCGGC
>JALZHT010000058.1 GCA_030860645.1 Acidobacteriota bacterium | reverse complement strand
GAGCGCCGAGGCGAGCGGGTACTTCGCGGCGCGGATTCGCGGGGGCGGGCAGGCGGAGGAGGCGCTGCGCGACCTGGGGCTCGCGCAGCAACTCTCACTCTCTCTGGTGTGGGCGCTTTACGGCGGGGCGCTCTTCGCGGCCGGTCGCGTGAGGCGCTCGCGGCTGCTGCGAGTGATGGCGCTCGTGCTGCTGGGGCTGACGACGCTGAAGGTCTTCTTCTGGGATTTGTCTTCGCTCGACCGCGCCTACCGCATCGTCTCGTTCATCGTCCTCGGCCTCATCCTTTTGGCCGTCTCCTACCTCTACCAGCGGAGCCAGCAGCGCCCGGCCGACGGCGCGGCCGATGTCACCTGACGGCTTCTCCGGGCGACGCCGCGCGGCGCGCGCGCTCGACCTCCGCGCCCATCCGGCCGGCGAGCATGAGGGCGACCATCTTGTAGTCGGCGGCGAAGGACCAGAGCGGGTGCTTGAAGGTGGCGGGGCGGTTGCGCTCGACGAAGAAGTGGCCGACCCAGGCGGCGGCGTAGCCGACGACGAGCACGAGCGGCAGCCAGCGCCAGCGGCCCGCCGCGACGAGGAAGACGAGGAGCGCCGTGCTCGCGAGCGTGCCCGCCGCGTGCAGCAGGCGCGTCCCCGCCCGGCTGTGCTCCCGCACGTAGAAGGGCCAGAATTCGCCGAAGGTCTTCGGCTCGCGGTCGGTTGTCATAGGGGAGGTTTCTCCTTCGTGCGCTCCCAGCGGTAGACGATGTCGTCGCACCTGATCAGCCAGCGGCCGCCGAGGTCGAAGACGACCTCGTGGGTGACGTGCCCGCCCTCCGACATCCTCACTTCGTCATAGAGAAAATCCATCGCGTGAGCACGGGCTGGCGGTAAGATTCCCGGCGCGCGCGACGCCTACTCGCCCTCGTAGGTGAAGAGGCGGCTGTAGTCCTCGGCGGTGGCGGGCGCGAGCCGGGCCAGTTGGAGGTTCTCCTCGACGTGGGCGCGGCGGCTCATGCCGACGAGGGCGGTGGTGACGCCGGGCGTCGAGCGGACGAACTGGAGGGCCGTCTGCGCGTCGGTCGCGAGCGAGCCGAGCGGCTCGCGGATGCGTTCGGGCAGGTCGCTCGCGACCTTGCCTTGCAGGAGCGAGGCGCTGGCGACGACCGTCACGCCCAAAGCCCGCGCCACTTCGAGCAGGGAGACCGTCGCGCCGCGGTATGTCTGGTTCTCGGCGACGAGCGCCTCGGGCATCGCGAGGTTGAAGGGGAGCTGGACGAAGCGGAAGCCGTGAGAGTCGCCGCCGGCCTCGCGCGCCAGCTCGAACATGCGTTCGAGCGAAAGATACTCGCGCGCCTCGGGCCGCGCGCGGAAGCCGTTCCACGTCGCCGCGCCGTAAAACTTCAGGCGGCCGGCGGCGCGCTCGGCTTCGAGTTGTCCGAAGGCCGCGCGCAGGCGGCGCTCGAACTCCTCGCGGCCGACGAACGCGAGCTGCGTCTCCGGGTTGTGGACGTAGTACACGTCCGCCGCCGACAAGTCCATGTTGCGGAGCGACTGCGCGACCTGGTGTGCGAGGTAGCGCGGCGTCATGCAGTGGCTGCCGCCGACGATCTCCTCGAACGTGGCGACGCCCGGGCGCACGAAGGTCTCTTCGACGTAGGCGCGCAGGCCCTCCTGGCCCCGGGGCGGCTGGCCGTCGAAGGGCAGGTAGCCGCCCTTCGTGCAGACGAGGATTTCGTCGCGCGCGGCGCGGCCGCCGCCGATAACTTCGGCGAGCGCCGCCCCGACGGAGCGCTCGCTGCGCTGGAAGCGATAGTTGGACGCCGTGTCGAGGACGTTCGCGCCCAGCTCGACGGCGCGCGCGACCGCCTCCGCGTAGGCGCGGTCGGTCTCCTCGTCCCACTCGCCGAGGTAGGTGCCGGCGCCGATTGAGGAGAGCCAGAGACCTTGCTCGAAGCGGAAGTGTTGCTCGGCGAGTGTGCCGCGGAAGCGGTCGCGGTAGCGGGCCGTCCCCTCGTTCGTGGCGAACCCCTGCAAGGCCATCGGCTGCCCCCTTTGTTTGTCTCGGCGGAAAACCGGCGCTCAGTTTAGCACAGAGGCGATAGACCTCAGGCCCGGCGGGGGCGGCCGGGTGGGGCCGGCTTCAACTGCTTCGCGCGGTGTGGTAGGGTTGTGACACACCGATGAAGACGCAGGGGCAGGACAGGGAATCGGCCGCGGGCGGCCCCGACGGCGAGCGGCGCGCCTCGTCGCTCGACCTGTCGCAGGAGGAGTTGCGCGCGCTGGCCGCGATGTTCTCCGAGCTGGCGCTCGACTGCCTCGCGCCCGACCGCGCGCTCCCCGTCTTCCCCGACACCAGCGCCGCCCGCCTCAAAGAAATCTTCAACCGCCCCCTGCCTGCGGAAGGCGTTGACCTCGGCGCGCTGGAGCGCGGCTGCCGCGAAGTCGTCGGGAACAACCGGCGGAACAACCACCCGCGGATGTTCGGCTACGTGGCCTCGCCGGCCGCGCCCGTCGGCGCGCTGGCGACCCTGCTGGCCTCCGCGCTCAACTCGAACGTCACCTCGTGGCGCTCGGCCCCGGCCGCCACCGAGGTCGAGCGCACGGTCGTCCGCTGGCTCGCCGAGATGGTCGGCTACGCGGGAGCGAACGAGGGCTGCGGCGGGCTGCTGACGAGCGGCGGCTCGATGGCGAACCTCAACGCGCTCTTCGTCGCGCACCGCGCGCAGGAGCCGCGGGAAGTGAACGCGGAAGGCGCTTCGCGGCGCGGCCTGTGGGGCGCGAGCGCGCCGGCGACTCTCTACGCCTCCGACCAGGTTCACCTCTCGATCCCGAAGGCGGCCGACGTGCTCGGCCTCGGGCGCGAGCAGGTGAGGGTCGTGCCTTCGGACGGGGAGTTCCGCATGGACGTGCGCGCGCTCGGCGAGATGGTCGAGGCCGACCGGCGCGCGGGCGCGCGGCCCTTCTGCGTCGTGGCGAGCGCGGGCACGGTGGCGACGGGCGCGGTTGATCCGCTCGGGGAGATCGCGCGCGTGGCCCGCGGGCACGGGCTGTGGTTCCACGTAGACGGCGCGTACGGCGCGCTGGCCCGCGCCGCCGCCTCGAAGCGCGCCCTCTTCGAGGGGCTGGAGGAGGCCGACTCGCTCTCGCTCGACCCGCACAAGTGGCTCTACGCGCCGCTCGACTGCGGCTGCCTCCTGCTGCGCGAGCCGGCGCGCGCCCGGGCCGCGTTCGCCGGCACCGAGGAGGGCTACATCAAGGTCTTCGAGCGCGAGGAGGACGAGGCGTTCGCCTTCTGGGACTACGGCGTCGAGCTGTCGCGCCCGTTCCGCGCGCTCAAAATCTGGGCGATGCTCGGCTACTACGGCGCGCGCCGCGTCAGCGATTCAATCGCGGAGGACTGCGCGCTCGCCGAACACCTCGGCGCGCTCGTCCGCGCCTCCGGCGACTTCGAGCCGCTCGCGCCCGTCACGCTCGGCATCTGCTGCTTCCGCCACGTCCCCGAGGGCGCGCGGCGCGAACTCGAACGCGCCCGCGGCGAAGAGCGCGAGCGCCTGAACGCGCGCCTCGACGACTTGAACGCGCGCATCATGCATCGCGTCCAGCGCGGCGGCGTCGCCTACCTGTCGAACGCGCTCCTGCGGGGCCGCTTCGCCCTGCGCGCCTCGATCACCAATTTCCGCACCACGCGCCGCGACCTCGCCGTCACGCTCGACGCCGTCCGCCGCGCCGCCGCCGAGTGCTTACGAGAGGAAGGGTTAAAGCAATAGACAGTACAGTATTCAGTAGCCGGTAGGCCCCGCATGAGGGTGCCGGCGCTGACACTCCGACGATACATTGGCGACTGTTTTTCTACTGTCTACTGTCTACTTATTTATGTCCGCATTGAGAGAGACGAGCAAAGGGGAGTTCGAGAACGAACTGCGCGTGGCCGTGGATTTGGCGCGGGCGGCGGGGGCGACGGCGCTGGCGTACCAGGGCGGGCCTCTCAGGGTCGAGCACAAGGAGGAGCTGGACGAGCCGGTGACGCAGGCCGACCGCGCCGTCAACGAGCTGATCGTGCGCCGGCTCGCCGAAGCCTTCCCCCGAGACGGCATCCTCGCCGAGGAGTCGGTTGACACCGAGCGCCGGCTCGGTTGCGAGCGCGTGTGGATGGTCGACCCGCTCGACGGCACGAAGGGTTTCATCGCCGGCTCGGGCGACTACGCCGTGCAGATCGGCCTCGCGGTCGGGGGCGCCGCCGTGCTCGGCGTCGTCTACGCGCCGGCAACGGACGTGCTCTACTGGGCCGCGCGCGGCCACGGCGCGTGGGTCGAACGGACGATCCCCGACGCCGAGTCGCCCACGCTAGTCGAGCGGCTGCGCGTGACGGCGGAGACGAGCCTCGCTCAGATGCGACTTGCCGAGAGCCGGTCGCACCGCGGCCCGCGCATGGACACGGTGGTGCGCGCCCTGGGCGTGCGGGCCGAGGTCAAGCGCCACTCGGTCGGCATCAAGGTCGGGCTCCTCGTCGAGCGACAGGCCGACCTCTACATACACCTCTCGGGGAGGACGAAGCAGTGGGACACGTGCGCGCCCGAGGCCGTGCTGACGGAGGCCGGCGGGCGCATGACCGACCTGTGGGGCGACCCGCTCGCCTACAACACGCCCGACGTGTATAACCGCCACGGCCTCGTCGCCTCGAACGGCGCGGCGCACGACGTTGTGATAAAACGCCTCCGCCCGCTGCTCGAACAGTTCGGCCGCGCGCGGGCGTAGTCTTTGAGTTATGAACTGCCGTTCAGAGGCGGGCATGGCTCGCCTGTGAACGGCAAGTAAATCGGCCTGCACACACTACTTAAACCCAGGAGGATTGAATGAAGCGAAAAGGCTCCGCCCGCTGGCAGGGCGGTTTGCGTGACGGCCGGGGGACGGTCTCGACCGAGAGCGGCGTGCTCGCGGACGCGCAGTACTCTTTCGGCACGCGCTTCGAGGAGGGCGCGGGCACGAACCCCGAGGAGTTGCTCGCGGCGGCGCACGCCGGCTGCTTCTCGATGGCGCTCTCGAAGCAGTTGGAGGACGCCGGCATGAAGGCCGAGGAGATCAACACGACCGCCGCCGTCACGCTGGAGAAGACCGACGCCGGCTTCACCATCACGCGCGTCCACCTCGACGTGGCGGCGCGCATCCCGGGCGGCGACGAGTCCGGGTTCCAGACCGCCGCCAACAACGCCAAGGCCGGCTGCCCCGTCTCGCGCCTCTTCAACGCCGAGATTACGATGGAGGCCCGGCTCGAAGGCTGAGCCGCCCGCGGGGGAGGTAAGAATTAAGAGTGAAAAATTAAGAATGAAGAATAGACGTTGCTTCATTCTTAATTTTTCACTCTTAATTCTTACCTCCCCACCCATCCGCCAGCCGGCGGGCCGCGATGCGCCGCAGCTTCTCCTCCTTGCCGGCCCGCGGCTCGTTGTACCCGCGGTCGCCGAAGGGCTTCAACTGCTCCAGCCACAACTCTTCGAGAAAGGCCAGCTCGGCGCGCGGGTCGGAGCCTTCGCGCGGGACGAGTTGGTCGAGAATCTCGAAGGCGAAGCCGTCGCCGCCGAACTCGTCCCACTCGGCCTGGAGCCGACGGTTCACGTGCCCGCCCGACGCCAGCTCGAACCGGTGCCGGTTCATCACGCCCGACAGGTCGAGCGCGGCGGCGACGAACACCTTCCCGTTCGCCGCGTTCCGAATCTGGAACACGCCCGCCTGCCGGGCGCCCCGTTGGTATTCTTTCTTCAGCCTCTTCTGGTCTTCTTTCATCGTTCGTCCCCCGGCGCGTCGGCGGCCTTGCGAGACATGATAGGCGATGGCCGGGACTTTGTTGAGGGCGCTGCGCACGGACAAAAAAGTTCCGGGTTAAGAACAGCGCCTTAACCCGGAACCCGGCGGCCGAAAAATATTTCGGAGGGCGGAGATTTAAAAGCGAGAGACTTCAGCCGCGCGCCGAGGAGAGCGCCGAGGAGAAGCCCGCGCCCTTGAGCAGGTCGGCGTAGTTGCGCCGGAATTCGTCGGCCCGCCGCCGGTGCTCGTTGACCCAGCCGGAGACGACCGTCTTGACCTCGCGCTCGGAGACGGCCGGCTGCGGCTCGCCCGTCGCCGCGGCGGCCTCGGCCGCGCCCCGCTGGTCGCGCTTGATGATTCTGACTGGCTTGTTTTTCAACATTTTTCCGACCTCCGACCCTTAACGCGAGATTCTTTCAGTAAATGAATCACGACGGGCCGGCCCGTATTCCAAATTTTTTCGTGCCGGTGAAGGGACGCGTTTTCCGGCGGGATTGACGGGCGGGAGCCAGGAAGACCCTTAAATTCGGGTTTCGATTTTAAAGACGAGTCCTGAGACTGTTTGAGAATTAAGCCCCTGCGGGGGCGTGAGAATATAAGCCCGGGGCTGTATTCTCACGCCCCCGCAGGGGCTTCCTAAAGCTTCTGGCTACCAACCGGACGACTTTCTTTTCAGCCCCCGGCGGCCTGGCCCTCGGCCGCGCCGTTGCGCCGCTCGATGGGGACGTACTCGCGGGTGCGTTGGCCGAGGTAGATTTGGCGGGGGCGCGCGATCTTCTGGTCGGGGTCGGAGAGCATCTCGGCCCACTGCGCGAGCCAGCCCGAGGTGCGCGGGATGGCGAACAGCACCGGGAACATGTCGACGGGGAAGCGCATCGCGCGGTAGATGATCCCCGAGTAGAAGTCGACGTTCGGGTAGAGCCGCCGCTTGACGAAGTACTCGTCTTCGAGCGCGATGCGTTCGAGTTCGAGCGCGAGGTCGAGCAGCGGGTCTTTGCCCGTCACCTCGAAGACCTCGTACGCGATCTGCTTGATGATGCGGGCGCGCGGGTCGTAGTTCTTGTAGACGCGGTGGCCGAAGCCCATCAGGCGGAACTCGCCGGACTTCACCCGCCTGACGTACTCGGGTACGCGCTCGACCGACCCGATCTCGTTGAGCATCCTTAAGACCGCCTCGTTGGCGCCGCCGTGGAGCGGGCCGTAGAGCGCGGCGGCCGCGCCGGCCAGGCTGGAGTACGGGTCGGTCTCGGCCGAGCCGATGGAGCGCATGGCGTTCGTCGAGCAGTTCTGCTCGTGGTCGGCGTGGAGGATGAAGAGGACAGACAGCGCCCGCTCAAGCACCGGGTTGGGCTG
Organism: Acidobacteriota bacterium; assembly: GCA_030860645.1. Classification (GTDB taxonomy): domain Bacteria; phylum Acidobacteriota; class Blastocatellia; order Pyrinomonadales; family Pyrinomonadaceae; genus QHXN01. The sequence continues at coordinate 3,752 of JALZHT010000058.1, read as the reverse complement.
GTACTTCAGCTCCGTCGTCTTGAACATCATGTTGAGGAAGTTGCCCTCGTAGGAGAGGTCGTTGTCCGGGTAGGCGTAGAAGAGGCCCGTGCGGTGGCGGTAGGCGAAGGCGGCGATAGTCGGCACCTTCGCGATGAGCCGGTGGATCTGCTTCCAGCGGCACGAGTCGTCCTTGATGTTCTTGGCCTCGGGGTAGAAGGTCGAGAGCGCGGCGACCATCGCCTCGAACATCCCCATCGGGTGCGCGCTGTGGTGGAAGCCGTCGAGCACCTTCTTGATGTTCTCGTTGATGAAGGTGTGGTGCGTGATATTCCACGTCCACCTCTTCAACTGTTCGGCCGTCGGCAGCTCGCCGTAGAGCAGGAGGTAGGCGACCTCCAAATAAGAACTCTGCTCGGCGAGTTGTTCGATGGGGTAGCCGCGGTATTCGAGCTCGCCGCGGTCGCCGTCAATGTAGGTGATGGTGCTCTTGCACGAGGCCGTGTTCATGAAGGCCGGGTCGTAGGTCATCAGCCCGAAGTCGTCATCGCCGGCCTTGATCTGGCGCAGGTCGGTGGCGCGGATGGCCCCGTGCTCGACGGGGATTTCGTACTGCTTGCCCGTCCGGTTGTCGGTGATGGTCAAGGTGTCGCGGTTCGCGCTCATGGCTCGTCCTTTCCTCCCGGAAGCATCGCGGAACTGTCTGCTCGCAAAGTTTTGCCCAATAGCATAGAGCCTTTCCCGGATTTGCTCAAAGGGCGCGCGGGTCTGTGGCGGGCGCGGGCCGGACGGCGGCGTCGGCGGCGGCGGTTGCGCGGCGCGGAGGGCCGCGGTTATGTTCGGGTCGGGAATGAAGCACGCGGGACAAAGAACCGGACGCGCCGCCCTCGTCTCGGCCGCCGTCGCGGCGTCGCTCCTCCTCGCGGGGTGCGGGCGGAGGGAGACGGCCGCGGCGGACGCCGACCCGACGCGCAACCTCTACCGCCGGCACTGCGCCGCCTGCCACGGCCCCGACGGCGCGGGCGGGCAGGTCGGGGCGCTGCGCGTACCCAGCCTCAAAGAGAAGGCCGCCCTGGCATACACCGACGAGCAACTCTTCGAGCAAATCTACAAGGGCCGGGGCGGCATGCCGCCCTTCCACTACACGCTCACCGACGAACAGATTCGCCAACTCGCACGCTTCGTCCGCGAAGACATCCAGGGCCGGAGGTAAAGGGAAATTTTGATTTTAGATTTTTGATTGGCGATTGAAAGAAGAAGCGGCCGCTATCGTCGCCCAATCAAAAATCAAAAATCTAAAATCCCATTGTGGCGTGGAGGGAAGGCAAACAGCAGGGGCGCGGTGTGCCGTGTATCAGTACGGTGCGGGGGCGCGGGCGGGCGTCGGAAACTCGCCGCGGCCGGCGGCGGGGCAGTCGCAAACTGCTGGCACTTAGCGGCTTAGCCGCCCGGCGCGGGCCGCCCGGCGCGGGTGGCATATCCGTTGCACTATCGAGGGGCCACAGGGGTTTGGTGGGAAAAAGTCAACTAGACTAGGGAGGGTAGAAGGATGCTTTGGACAATTCTGGTGATTTTGTTGGTGCTGTGGCTCCTCGGCTTGGTCGGCGGCGTCGGCGGCGGCCTGATTCACTTGCTGCTCGTCATCGCGGCTGTCGTCCTCGTCATTAACCTGCTGTCGGGTCGTCGCCCCGTAGTCTAAACGGGCGGCCGGGACTTTCGGCAACTTCCCTCGCGGACGCGGACGCGTAAAGTGTCGGCCCTCCGGGGCCGCAGCGACGGAGGTCGGGCGCACTCCCGGCCTCGTCCACAACAGACAGCGCCTCTTCTTCGGAAGCGGCGCTGTTCATTTTTAGAAGGCAGCAAGATTTGCCAACTGGCGTTGACACCTTCACTCTGACCATTCGACTGAGAGGGCTTTTCTGCTTGCCGCCTTCTACGCAGTTGTGTGGATCGGCGTGTCCTTGCGGAGCGGGTGGTGACGCATGAGCCAGGCGGAGGGGGCGGTGACGAGGAGGATGCCGAGGACGGTGAGCGCGTCGAAGGAGCGCCGCCAGAGGAGCACGTCGAAGGCGACGGCGAAGACGACCTGCATGAGGCCGACGACCGAGACGCGCGACGGCGTGCCGAGCGCGAAGGCCCGCGTCATCGCCAACTGCCCGAGCGTGCCGGCGAGGCCGACGCCGGCCAGCAGCAGCGGCGTCGCCGCGTCCCCGAACGCCGCCGCGGGCGCGGCCCCGCCGGAGAGCAGGAGGAAGAGGAGCGTGAACACCGTCGAGACGCCGGAGAAGTGCGTGACGACGGCGCGCGCGTCGAGGCCCCGGAGGCGGTTGAGGCCGATGATGGCGACGGCCGTGCAGAGGGCGTTGCCGACCGCCGCGAGCGCCGCCCAGCGGTCGCCCGCCGCGTCGGGCCGCTGGATGAGGACGATGCCGGCCAGCCCCACCATAATGGCCGCCCAGACCGCGCGCGTCGGCCTCTGACCGAGCGCGGGCCACGCCAGCAGCGTGACCCACACGGGCACGGTGTTGCTCAGCGTCAGCGCCGTCGAGATGGGCAGGTGCGTCAGCGCGTAGAACACGCACAGGACGCCGACGCTCCCGGCGACGCTCCGCACCCACAGCGTCAACGGCCGCCACACGACGAGCCGCACGCCCGTCGCCGCGGCCAGGCCCGCCGAGAGCGCGAACGCCACGGCCGTGCGCGCCAGCGCCACCACCTGCCACTCGCAGCGCTCGCCCGCCAGGTGGCTCAGTGCCCCCATCACGGCGAACGACAGCGAACCCGACAGCATGAACAGGTACGCGCGCGGGTAGTGCTCCCCGCCGGCCCCGGGCGCTCGCTTCAAGGCGGCTGGCATCGTTTACGCCAAAAGACCGTCGAACAAAAACTCAGACGTTGATAAGGCTGTGGGGGCGGGCAAGTCCGCGGCCCGCTCAGTCACGAAAGAATCAAGAAACAGGGATGGGCAGGATGGACAGGATAAGAAGTCATTGCTTTATCCTGTCCATCCCTGTTTGAATTTTTCTGTGAGTTGAGCGGGCCGCGGACAAGCCCCGCCCCTACAGCCTTATCAAGCTTTCTTATGGCTCGGGTGGGGGGCCGTCCCTGCGCCCGCGGCCGCGCCGCCGGCCGCGCGCCTCTTCCTTCATCTGCTGGAACTGCTGCCACTGCTCGGGCGTGAGCACCTGGCGCAGTCGCTCGTCGGCCTGCCGGCGAATCTCCGCGAAGCGCGGCTCGGACTCGCGCCGCGCCGCGTCGAGTTGCGCGCGCGCGTCGGCGAGAATCTGCTCGGCCTGCGCGCGCTGCTCGCCGGTGAGTTGCAGGCGGTCGAACAACGTCCGCTCGAAGTGGCCGCGGCCCCGCCCGCGCCCCTCGCCGCGCGCCCACCCGCGGTAGGCGTTCAGAGCGAGGGCGCCGGCCACGAAGCCGAGCACGAAGATGATCACCGCGGCGAGGCGCACCTGCCACTTGTTGCGCGTGATGCTATTCATCGCCGTCTCCAGACTCCCCGCCCGACGCGTACACGGCCTTGAATACCTGGTCGTAATCCATCTCGGCGTCGGCCGTCTCGGCCGGGGCGAACAGCGCCGCCTCCGTCGAGTAAGGGTCGGGCGCGGCGGCCGCCGCCACCTCTTCTTCGTCCGCGGGGGCGAGGCCGAGGTTCGGGGCGACGAAGGTGAAGGCGGCGAGCAGCACGACCGCCGCCGCCATCGAGGAGACGAGCGCGCCGGCCGCGCGCCACAGGCGTCGCAGCGCCGGCGACTCTTCCTCGG
>JALZHT010000636.1 GCA_030860645.1 Acidobacteriota bacterium | reverse complement strand
CGTCTAGCCTCTTCCTCAGTTACCGTTGCTTTACGGCCACGGGTTTCTCCTCGCAGGGGTCGGCGGCGCTCTTCTCGGTGAGGCCGAGTTTTTCGCGGATGAACTGCTCGGCGTCCTTCTCGATCAACTCGCCGCCGACGACCCACGCCTTCTCGGTGAGTACGTCGCCCTTGGGGCTGAGGCGGGCCGGTTCGAGGAAGACGTTGAAGGGCGAGCCCCAGCGGCGCGTGTCGCCCGACGCCTGCCGGTAGGCGTAGTGCGTCGTCTGGTCGCGCGCCTCGCGCCCCTCCGACTCGACGACGACCGTGTAGGGCGCGCCGCCCGCCGCCTCGAAATACTTGCGCGTGTCGTCGGCCGCGGCGTACTCGCTCACCGCCACCACGTCGAAGCCGTGCTTCTTGTAGGTCTCGTGGAGGCGCGCGACGACCGGGGCCTCGAACTTCCAGTTGCCGCACCACGGCGCGAAGTAGACGACCATCACGAGCTTCTTGCCCTTCACCAACTCGCGCAGGTTGACGGGCGAGCCGTCCTTGAGGCTCTTAAAAGTCCAGTCCTTGTAATCAATCTTCTGCTCGACGAGCGGCGCGTACTCGTGCCCGCCCTGCGCGAGCGCGGCCGCGGAAAAGAGTGTGACGAGCGAGAAGACGGCGGCAGTGCGAGCGAGAGTCTTGAACATACTGCTCTCCTTGAACCCAGCTTGGCGGGTCGAAATTTAACGCTTCCGCTCAAGATACCCGAGCATACGAGCGTTTTCGGGTTTGGCCCCGTTCTTGAGCCAGGATATGGGCTGCTCCGTTGTGACAGTCGGATTCACCCAGACAACTTTTTTGACGGCGGCGACGCCCCGCGCGGCCGCCTTGAATAACTGCCTGACGGTCTCGTCGAGCGAAATGACTGTCCGGTCGGTGGCGATAGCTGCTTCGACCAAATGAAAATCTTTCCTCAACGCCGCCACGTCGCGCTGATTCGCCGCCGCATTTTCAATCTCGCGCCGCATTCTACCGCTGGGCGGCACTTCATCAAAAATCACTCTCCCGCGAGACGCCATCGCCGTCAGCCAGGTGCGCGCGAAAAGCGATTTATGTGCGTCCCATTCGTCCTTTAGCTTCGGCGGCATCACAACGTGACACCGCGTTTCCCGTCGCAAAGCTAAAAGAAAATCCCGGCAGCGAGTTGAGGTCGGAGCCGTCGCCGTTTTGCCGCCGGCCGCGCCCGCGACTGAAGCGTCCACGACCAGACGCCTCGCGCTTTTAGCCGGCACGCCTCTTCTTCTCCGTCACCCGCGCCTCGACCGCGTCCAAGTACCTGCTCTGCGCCTCAAGCGCGATCTCGGCGAAGTCTTCCGGCCAGTCACCGAAAGAACCCGTCTCGTCCAGGTCGGCGCTTTTAATCTTCGTCACCCCGTCCCTGCGCTCGAACCAATGGAGCTTTATCAACTCCGGGGCGAGCTTTCCTTCGGCCACTAGAGTTTGAATGCCGAGAATCAGCAGCGCGCTGTGCGTCTCCGCAACGACGTGGACGCCGCGCCGGGCGGCGTCGGCGAGCACCTTCGCCATCGCCGTCTGCGCCCGCGGGTGAAGATGAATCTCCGGCTGTTCGAGGTACACTAACTGCCCCGGCTTCGCCTCGCGCAGCGCGACGACAACCGGCAGCGTCTGCGACACGCCGAACCCAACATCGGCGATGCTCACCATGTCACTCGCCTTGCCCCTCGTCACCTGCGGCAGCCGCGCCACCTGCAACTCGACCTGCGTGTCATTAAGCGGCATCGCGGAAACCTTCCACGTCAAGCCGAGTTCTTTGAGGTCTTGGCTCACCCCCTCTAAATTGTCGCTATCATCTTCCGCCTGCCATTTAGCGATAATGCTGGCTACATAGTTCTCAAATGTGCCGGGGAAAGTTCTACCGGCGGCGGCGACTAGATACGTTCTTTCTGGATTCCCCCTCAAACCGGGAATGTGTATAGTCTCACCGATATAAGCCTCGATTTCTTCGCCTAACTTAACAACTAAGTTTCCCTGGCTGCTACTGTCGCCACGCTCTCTGAGAGAATTTCCTAAAATGAAGCGATCACGGACGACTGCTATCTCATACTTTTCACTAACTACTCTCGCGACCTCATCCGAAGTGATATCGGCTACAATCTGATCACCTAAATCTCCTTTCATGTAAACGCTTCTTTGAACTTCAATGGGCTTGCCCGGCTGCTTCCGGAAGTACGTTGTTAAGCTCCCCTCATCTCCTGTTTCGATACCTACACTAAAAACATCTGTATGCTTGCCGCGGCCGACGTGGGACAGAAACTGGTCGGCCGACGTGAATCTGACGTTGGGGCCGTCGAGGCGGAGCGCGCCGGGGTCGTAGCTGGCTTCGAGCGTCTGCTTGAGGAGGAGGAGGGGCTGCATGATGCTGGACTTGCCGGAGCTGTTGGCCCCGGCGAGGATCGTCAGCGGCCTGACCTCGATTGATTGTTCCTCGGCGATAGACTTGAAGCCGGCCACGGAGATTTTTGTAATCCCATCGGGCTTCGTCGGCGGGCCTGTTTTCTTGGAGGCAACGGGTCTTGCCATTTCGCTAGTTGCTGGCGGTCGCGGCCGGGGCCTCGTCGAGCAGGGGCTTGACGAGGGCCTCGAAGCCGGCGCGGTCTTTGGGGCCGACGATCTTTTCGCGGACGCGCCCCTCGCGGTCGAGGACGTAGGTGACGGGCAGGCCCGGCCCGTTGTTGAAGCGCTCGGGCGTGTCGGCCGCGCCGACCAGGACGGTGTAGTCCTGCGGCACGTCCTTCTGGAACTCCTTGATCTGCTCGGGCGTGTCGTGCGAGGTGACGCCGACGACCGTGAGGCCGCGCCCGCCCAGCTCGCGCTGCATCACGTTGAACTCCGGAATCTCGCCGCGGCACGGGCCGCACCACGTCGCCCAGAAGTTCAAGATCACGACCCGGCCGCGCAAGTTAGCGAGACGGTACGGCTGGCCGTCGAGCGTCTGGAACTCGGCCTCGGGCAGCGCCGGGTAGCTGGCCTTGACGGTCGGGGCCGCGCCCGTCGCGCCGTCGGCCGGCG
>JALZHT010000635.1 GCA_030860645.1 Acidobacteriota bacterium | reverse complement strand
CCTCTGACCTCTTCATTTATCGTTGAGTGCCGCGACGCCGGGGAGTTCCTCGCCGGCGAGGAATTCGAGGGTCGCGCCGCCGCCCGTGGAGACGTGCGAGATGCGTTCGGCGACGCCGGCCTCGGTGACGGCCGCGACCGAGTCGCCGCCGCCGACGATGACGGTCGCGCCCTGCTCGGCCGCCGCCGCCACGGCGCGGGCGACGCCGACCGTCCCCAGCTCGAAGCCCGGCTCCTCGAACATGCCCATCGGGCCGTTCCAGATGATCGTCCGCGCGCCTTCCAGCTCGCGCGCGAAGAGGGCGACGGTCTCGGCCCCGATGTCGAGGCCGACAAGCCCCTGGTTGGTGAACTCGATGGGAATCGTCTTGCGGCTGTGGAGCGGGTCGAAGCTGTCAACGACCTGGTGGTCGGTCGGCAGCACCAGGCGGACGCCCTCCGCCGCGGCGCGCTGTCTAATCTCGCGCGCCGTGGGGAGCATCTCGTCCTCGACGAGCGACTTGCCGGTGTTGAAGCCCTCGGCCTTGAAGAAGGTGTAGGCCATCGCGCCGCCGATGAGGATTTTGTCCACGCGGCGGTCGATGAGCGAGTTGATGACGGGAATCTTGTCCGACACCTTCGCGCCGCCGAGGACGGCGACGAAGGGGCGCTCCGGGTCGTGCAGCGCGCGGCCGAGGTACTCCAGCTCCTTCTCCATCAAAAGGCCCGCCGCGGCCCGCTCGACGTGCTTCGTGATGGCGGCCGTCGAGGCGTGCGCCCGGTGCGCCGCGCCGAACGCGTCGTTGACGTAGAGGCCGTCGCACAAAGACGCCAACTGCCTGGCGAAACCGTCGTCGTTCTTCTCCTCCTCCTTGTGGAAGCGGAGGTTTTCGAGGAGCAGCACTTCGCCGTCGCGCAGCGCCTCGACACCCTCGCGCGCCGCCGGCCCTACGCAGTCCTCGGCGAAAGCGACGGGCGCGCCGAGCAAGTCCGACAGGTGTTCGGCCACCGGCCGCAGGCTGTACTTCTCCACCCGCTCGCCCTTCGGCCGGCCCAAGTGCGACGCGAGAATCACGCGCCCGCCGCGCCCGGTCGCGTGCCCGATGGTCGGCAGCGCCGCCCGGACGCGCGTGTCGTCCTCGACCCTCCCCTCCTTCACCGGCACGTTGAAATCTACGCGCACGAAGACGCGCCGGCCCTGCAAGTCGAGGTCTCTGATGGAAAGCTTGTCCATTTAAAGTTTCGGGTTTCGAGTTTCGAGTTTCGAGTTAGGAGTTGTTTTTAACTCGAAACTCGAAACCCGTAACTCGAAACTTTTTAGAGTCCTTTCCCCCCGACGAACTTGATCAGGTCGCGGACGCGGCAGGAGTAGCCCCACTCGTTGTCGTACCAGGAGAGCACCTTGACGAGGTTGCCGCCGATGACTTTGGTGTAGTCGGCGTCGACGATGGAGGAGTTCGGGTTCTTGCGGAAGTCGACCGAGACGAGCGGCTCCTCGGAGAAGGCGAGGATGCCTTGCAGCTCCTCGTTGGCGGCGTCCTTGAGCGCCTGGTTGACCTCCTCGGTCGTCGTCTCGCGGCCCACCTCGATGACCACGTCGACGAGCGAGACGTTCGGCGTCGGGACGCGGACGGAGATGCCGTCGAACTTGCCTTTGAGTTCGGGCAGGACGAGCGCGACGGCTTTGGCCGCGCCGGTCGAGGTCGGGATCATCGAGAGGGCGGCGGCGCGGGCGCGGCGCAGGTCTTTGTGCGGGAGGTCGAGGAGCTGCTGGTCGTTCGTGTAGGAGTGGATCGTCGTCATCTGCGCCGAGACGACGCCGAACTTCTCGTGGATGACTTTGGCGACGGGCGCGAGGCAGTTGGTCGTGCAGGAGGCGTTCGAGATGACGTGGTGCGCCGCCGGGTCGTAAGCGCCCTCGTTGACGCCCAGCACGATGGTGATGTCCTCGTTCTTGGCCGGCGCGGAGATGATGACTTTTTTGACGCCGCCGCGGAGGTGCTTCTTGGCGTCCTCGGCGTTCGTGAAGCGGCCGGTGGATTCGACGACGACCTCGGCCCCGACCGACTCCCACGGGATCTGCGCCGGGTCTTTCTCGGCGAAGACGACGAACTCGTCCGAGCCGACGCGGATGCCCTTCTCGGTCGCCGCGATCTCCTCTTCGAGGTTGCCGAGGATCGAGTCGTACTTCAGGAGGTGCGCCAGCGTCCGGGTGTCCGTGATGTCGTTGACGGCCACGAAGTCGAGGTCGGGGTCGCCGAGGCTGGCGCGCAGGACGTTGCGGCCGATGCGCCCGAAGCCGTTGATGCCAACTTTAATCGCCATTAAATGAAAGCCTCCTCGCGCTGTGTGTTATCAGGACGGAGCGTCGGCGGGCGGAAAGCACCCTCGGCCGGCGGCCCGGCCCGTCGCGGCCCCGGACGCCCGCACGCGCGCTCTGTCATGTGTGGCAACTTGCTTTTAAGCTTTGAAAGATAGACGCCCGCACGCACACTGTCAAGTTTGACGCCCCGGCGCTTTCTCGAAGGGCGTGAGGCGAGGCGACGCGCGGCTTAAATCTATGTTTTTGAAACCCCATCCGGGCGGGGGACGTAGTAGCCTCTGACCCGCGGCCGGCACTCCCGAGGCAACCTCCGGCCGCTGCGGCGCAACATTTGCTACCTGATTCCACGTGATTCAGATCGGACTAATTTTTTTCGGGTGCGCGGGTGACACTTCGCGCGTCGGTTGAAGTCGAAGGAAGAGATAATGGTTATGGAGCGTCAGTCAAAAGGGGTCGCGCGCGGGTTGCTGTTCCGCCTCTCGGTTGTGTGCCTCGTGGCCTTTTTCGCTTTCGGGAACGCGGTGTCCGCTTTTGGGAAAACGGCGGCCGCCAATTCGCCCAATTCCCGCCGCAAGGGCAAGGCCGCGAAGTCACGCGTCAAGGGCCAGCGGCCCGCTGCCGCGGCCGAGACGGCGCAGCCCGACGCCGGCGCGCAGTCGGCCCCGGAGCTTCAGCCGCAGGCCCGCACCGTCTTCCGCAAAGTCGGCGAGCCGTTCCTCGTGAGCGCGTTCGGCGCGCAAACGCAGGCGACTCCGCCGC
>JALZHT010000634.1 GCA_030860645.1 Acidobacteriota bacterium | reverse complement strand
CTCCGCGCCCGGCCGCGCCGCCACGTAGACGTTGAAGAGGCCGGGGTCGCGGAACTGGTCGACGCGCGCGTCCACGCTCACGGCCAGCTCGGCCTCGACGAGCGCCTGGTACAGACGGCTCGTGACGCCGTTCGAGAGCACGTTCGAGAGGACGACGAGCGGGAAGATGTCGTTCCCGGCCGGCGGCGCTTGCGCGCGCGCGGCCAGCTCCGAGTTCGAGAGCACGGTCGTCTGCCCGAGGGCGGCCGGCGCGCGGTAGGCGACCTGCACGAGCGGCAACTCGCCGGCGCGGCGGATGACCAGACGGCGCTCGCCCTGCTGCGGCGGCTCGTCCGTGTAGACCTCGGGGATCGGCGCGGGCGAGGGCGGCGCGGCCCTGAAATACTTTTCGACGAGCGCGAGCGCGTGCAGGCGCTCGAAGTCGCCGGCGACGATCACGGTCGCGTTGTTCGGGTGGTAGAAGGTGTCGTAGAACTCCTTGAGCCGCGCCGTCGGGACGTTCTCCACGTCGGCGCGCCAGCCGATGGTCGGGTGGTGGTAGGGGTGCTCGCGGAAGGCCGCGGCGTAGACCGCCTCGTCTAAGACGAGCATCGGCTCGTTCTGCCCGCGCTCCAGCTCGTTGCGCACGACGGTCATCTCCGACCGGCGGTCGGCGTCGGCGATGAAGGAGTTGCGCATCCGGTCGGCTTCGAGGTGGGCGGCGAGTTCGAGCGCGTCCGACGGCAGCGTCTCGAAGTAGTTGGTGCGGTCGTACCAGGTGGTCGCGTTGAAGTCGGCCCCGACGCGCTGGAGCGTGGCGGCGATCTGGGTGCGCCGCTCCTTGTTGAAGGTCGGCGTGCCCTTGAAGAGCATGTGTTCGAGGAGGTGCGTCGCGCCCGTGTGGCCGACCGCCTCGTTGCGCGAGCCGACGCGGTAGAGGACGAGGAAGGTGACGACCGGCGCGACGCGGTTCTCGACGAGCAGCACCTTCAGCCCGTTCGCCCGCAGCCGGTACTCGCGCACCCCCTCCTCCTCCGCGACGAACTCGACGCCGTCGGGTGACTGCTCCTTCTGCACGATCAAATCCCTTTCCTTATTCGCTCGACGTAGCCGGCGGCTCGCGCCCGCGGGCGGAACCTCCCGCGCCGGCGCGCCCCGGGGGCCGGCGACGCGAGGCTGACCTGAGTGTCTGTGGCGGCGGCGCGGCTATGCTAACAAATCGCCACGCCGGAGTGAATTGGCTTTGCGTCGTAAAGCACTTGACAGAGGCGGCCGCCCGGTGTATGGTGGCGGCCGGGATGAACGCCGTCCGACCATTTCAGCCGCCGCCCGCCGGGGAGCCGCCCGCGCTGCACGACCGCGCGATGGACAACCTGCGCTTCATCCGCGAGGCGATGGAGCGGGCCTCCGCGTTCACGGCCGTGCCGGGCTGGGGCCAGGTCGGGATCGGCCTGACGGCGCTTCTGGCCGCGCTCGTCGCCTCGCAGCAGAAGTCGTTCGAGGCGTGGCTGCTGGTCTGGCTGACGGAGGCGCTGGCCTCGCTCGTCATCGCCGGGTGGACGATGTACCGCAAGGCGCGCGCGGCCGAGACGCCGCTGCTCTCCCGCCCGGGCCGCAAGCTCGCCAGCAACTTCGCGCCGCCGATGCTGGCCGGCGCGCTCCTCACAGTCGTCTTCTACCGAGCCGGGTTGACAGAGATGTTGCCCGGCCTGTGGCTTTTGCTCTACGGCACGGGCGTCGTGACCGGCGGAGCCTTCTCGGTGCGGCCCGTCCCCGTCATGGGGCTTTGCTTCATGTTCGTGGGGGCGGGCGCGCTGTTCTGCCCGCCCGCGTGGGGCGACGCCTTCCTGGCCGCGGGCTTCGGCCTGCTCCACATCATTTTCGGACTCCACATCGCGAGGTACTACGGTGGCTAGACAGAACGCACTGGCGAAAGAGCGGGGCAGGAAGGCGGGCGCGCGCGCCGACGCCCAGGATAATTTACGCGAGCAACGCCGCCCGGCGGCCGCCGCCCGACCCGCCGCCGGCCCCGCCACCGCGGCCGAACTCGACCGGCTCATCCACGAGCGCGTCCGCCTCGCCATCGTCAGCGCCCTCGCCGTCAACGAATCCCTCACCTTTAACGAACTCAAACAACTCCTGAACACCACGGACGGCAACCTGAGCGTGCACGCGCGCAAGCTCGAAGAGGCGCAGTACGTCGTCTGCCACAAGTTCTTCGAGGGGCGGACGCCGAAGACCGAGTACCGCCTGACGGCGGCCGGCCGCCGGGCGCTGGAGAACTACCTCGGCCACATGGAGACGGTGATCCGCGCGGCGCGGGGCGGCTGACGCCCGCCCCGCCAAAATTTTTTGCGCGGCGGCTTTGTAATGCAAAGTTGTTTGCGAAAGCGCGGCGGGAGGGCCGCGTGGCGGCGGGTTAAAGGAGGGGCGATGCGGGCGAGAGGCGGAAGGTGTTACTGGTGCGGCGGGAAGAGGCGGCGCGCGGCGCTCAGGCTCGCGCTGCTGACGTTGCCGGCGCTCTTCTGGTCGGCGGTCTTCGCGGCGCTGGCCGGGGCGCGCCCGCTGGAGCGGGTGCTGGAAATTGCGGATTGGGGGTTGCGGATTGCGAATTAGAAAACAAGTTCTCTTTCAATCCGCAATCCGCAACCCTCTAGTGGGGGGAACAAAGCATGCACTCGAACGTGAATTTAGAGGCGACGGTGGGCGCGCTCGGGTTCCTGGGCGCGTGTTTGCTGATGGCGGCGCTGGGGGTGGTGTCCGTTCACGCGCTGCTGGCGGGGAAGCTCGGGCGGGCGCGGTTCTCGGCGACGGCGTGCGTAGGCAACACGCTCGAATGATTCGCCGCGCGCGGGGTCGAATGCGAAGCGAGTGAGGTTCGCGCGCCCGGGCGTGCCCAGCGGTTTGAATGAACGGGGAGGAGAGGTATGAGCGAGAGGACGAAGCTGGGGTTGGGCGTGTTGGAGGCGGGGCTGCTGCTCGGCCTGTTGGGCGACGCGCTGCTGCGCGCGGAGCCGTGGGGCGTGAACGTGCCGCTGTGGGTCGGCGCGCTGGCGGTGGCGGCCGCGGCGCTCTACAGGCG
>JALZHT010000633.1 GCA_030860645.1 Acidobacteriota bacterium | reverse complement strand
CTTCAGCTCGGCCTCGCGCGCGCGCCTCAGGTTCGGGTAGACCTTCACCGCCGACTCCGCCCCGGCGCGCCCCTCGCGCCACACCAGCCCGAGCCGCGAGAGGTGGCGCACGGCCACCCGCCCGAAGACGAAACGGCCCCGCCGCGGCGGCTTCAAAGCGTAGACCAGCGCCCGCGACTCCTGCGCCGGCACGCGCAGTTCCGCCTCGCGCCCCGAGGCCAGGGTCAGCTGCGGCGGGTACTCGTCCCTGAGCTTCAGCCTGACGGCGCGCGGCGAGTGGTTGCGGACGTGCACCCTCACCTCCGTCTCCGCCCCGATGTGGAAGCGCCCGCCGAACTCGCGCTCGATCTCCAGCCCCTCCGGCAGGCGGCTCACGCGGCTGTCAACGAAAGCCACCAGCAACAAACCTAAATCGAAAACGACAGTCGCCCAGCGCAACCAGGGCCGCCCCCACGACAGAGAGAGCGGCACGAAGCCGAGCGCCAGCAGCGCGTAAAAGAGTCGGGTGAAGACGAAGCGCATGGAAAGGATTTGCGATTTTTGATTTTTGATTTTTGATTGAAGGCGGCAGCCACACCGTTTTCCATCGCAAATCAAAAATCTAAAATCTAAAATTCCTCGGCTCGAAACTTCATGCGCGCACGGTCATCATCGTGGCGAGCATGGTGGCGACGAGTTTTTCCGGCCCGCCCTGGCGCGCGTAGAAGTCGCCGGCGCAGACGGTGACGTTGCGGCCCGGGCGCAGGACGCGGGCGCGCGCGACGAACGAGTCGCCGGCGGACGGGGCCAGGAGGTTGAGCTTGAACTCGACGGAGAGCACCTCCGCGCCCGGCTCGGCGAGGCTGAGCGCGGCGTAGCCGCAGGCCGAGTCGACGACGGCCGCGGCCACCCCGGCGTGCAGGTAGCCGTGCTGCTGCGTCAGGTCGTCGCGGAACGCCACTTCGATCTCCACCTCGCCCGGCGCGACCCGCACGAGCCGCGCGCCCACGGTCTCCATCGCCCGCTGCCGCGCGAAGCTCGCCCGGACGCGCATTTCAAAGTTCGGATCACGTGGTTCGAAGGGCATAAGAGCAGCAGCCAGAAGTCAGTGGGAAAACCTTCGCCAGCGAATCTTAAGCGTGTCGGCGTCAGCTTGGTTAGCGCGGGCCTGCCGGCTACCGTCTACTTCACCTCGGCACCTCGACGTTGCTGAGGATGTCGGTGATGACGCCGTCGGTGCTCGCGCCTTCGAGTTCGGCCTCGGCGCGCAAGCTGAGGCGGTGGCGCAGCACGGGGCGGGCGATGTCGCGCACGTCGTCGGGCGTGGTGAAGTCGCGGCCGCGCATGGCGGCCAGCGCCTTCGCGCAGAGGAGCAGGGCGACCGAGGCGCGCGGGCTCGCGCCGTAGGAGACCGACGGGTGCTCGCGCGTGCGGCGCGTGATCTCGACGAGGTAGCGCTGCACGCCCGGCTCCATGTGCGCGCGGCGCACCTCGGCGCGGCAGCGCATGACGGCGTCCGGCTCGGCGAGCGGGCGGATGTCCACCTGTTCGAGCCGCCGCGCGTTGAAGCCCGCGTCCCAGTTGCCGACGATGCGCGCCTCCTCGTCGGCCGAAGGGTAGCCGACGACGACCTTCAGGAGGAAGCGGTCGAGCTGCGCCTCGGGCAGCGGGTAGGTGCCCTCGTACTCGATGGGGTTCTCGGTGGCGAAGACGGTGAAGAGCGGCGAGAGCTGGTGCAGCTCGCCGTCAATCGTCACCTGCCGCTCCTCCATCGCTTCGAGCAGGGCGGCCTGCGTCTTGGGCGGCGTGCGGTTGATCTCGTCGGCGAGCAGCACGTCGGTGAAGACGGGGCCGCGCCGCAACGAGAAGCTGGCCGTCGCCGTGTTGAAGACGTTCGTCCCGGTGATGTCCGACGGCATCAGGTCGGGCGTGAACTGGATGCGGCTGAAGTCGGCCCCGACGATGCGCGCCAGCGTCTTCACCAAAAGCGTCTTCGCCGTGCCCGGCACGCCCTCGACGAGCGCGTGCCCCTCGGCGAGCAGCGCGACCAACACCTGCTCGACCACCTCGTCCTGCCCGACGATGACCTTGCGCAACTCCGCCTGGATGTGCTCGACCGTGGAGGGGACGTATTGAAGCATTTGGGATTTTTGATTTTAGATTGTTGATTTTAAATTTAGGGTGAACGAGCGACTGTATAAAAACACAGAAAATCGCAAATCAAAAATCTAAAACCAAAAATTCCCTCGCCGCGGCCGCGCGTTCACTCCTCGCGCAGCAACGCCCTGAAGCCCGCCTGTTGAAGTGCTCGTCGGCAGTCAGCGCTTCCGTCAGACCGCGCTCCCCCATCACGACGAATGAGACACAGTCGGTCAGGCCCCACTCCTTATCAGCGCGGCCGCGGAAGAGTTCATAAGCCCGCCCGTAAAGCTCCTCCGACAGCGGCACGACTTCGACCGAAGGGTCGTCTTCGAGCGCAGCCAACAACTCGACCGCCGCCCGGCGGTACTTTAATTTCGAGAGGGCGTTGCCGATCTCTAAAGCGACGGCGCGGGTCGTGACGAGCGAGACGTTTTGCGCCTCGATCCGTTCGGCGAGCCGGACGGCAGACTCGTGGAGTTGGTCGGCGGGCGCGGACAGGGCGATGGCGTAGGCCGTATCCAGAAAGACGACTCTATCCATGGCCCGGGGTCTCGCCGCCGTAGAGGTAGTCGTCGAGGCGCGTGGCCCAGTCCGCGGGGCCTTCCAGGCTGAGGGAGCGGGCCGTGCGCAGGAATGAGGTCGGCTGCGCGCGGGGGCGCGGCGCGGGCTCGATCGTGATCCTCACACGCGTGTTCGGCTCCAGCCCGAGCGGCTCGTCGGGCCGCAGGACTTCGCCGTCGAATGTCGCCTCAAGCGTTTTCGTCATCTCCGCCTCCTTCGCCGTTCAGGATACCCCCGGCGACGGCGTTCCGCCTAACACCAAGCGGCCCGCGTCAGCGCGACGCGGCCTGGCGGATTTCGCGCGAGCGCATGAGGATGCCGAGGTCGCGTTCGAGTTCGCGCAAGTGACGGGCCAGCTCGACGGCGCGGCGGGCCGGGA
>JALZHT010000632.1 GCA_030860645.1 Acidobacteriota bacterium | reverse complement strand
CTCCACCTCCGCGTCACGCACGCCCTCGCGCGCCGGCCTCGGCGGGTCTACCTCATCCGACCGCCCTCATCTCTCAAGCACCGAGGCAGGCGAGGCACGGCGCGGCGCTACGGCCCGCATCCGGCTGGCGTCTCCCGCCGCGGGGGCCACGGGGCTGGAATATTCGCTGACGGCCGCGCCGCCCCTCGCGGCTTTCACCCCCGACCTGCCGGTAGAGGCCGTCGCCACCTTCGCGGCCGACTGCCTCACGCCCAAGACCAGCTTCAACCTCGGCGACGTGGTCTGCGCGCGCGCCACCGACGTGGCCGTCGGCGGCTCCGAGTTCTTCCCCGTCATCCCGCTGCGCAAGTTTAGCTGGATCAACCCGGCCGGCATGCAGGTGAGCTCGACCCCCATCGCCTCCCTCACGCAGACCGACAGCTTCACGATCCCCTCGGACGCCACCACCACCTTCGGCGAAACGGTCGTTGACAACCGCGGCGGGTGGCGCGTCGTCGTCGCCTCGCTCTTCGACTCGTCCGAGCGCGCCGCGGCCGGCTTCACCGTGCGCCAGCCGAACAACGCCGCCGTCGATCTCTCCGTCCTCACCACGCAGGAGCAGCGGCAGGAGCGCGTGCCCGCCGGCGCGCAGGCCCCGTTCCTCATCTCCGTCGAGAATAAAGGCCCCGACCCGGCCGAGAACTTCGAGCTGCGCGTCCCCGTGCCCGACCACACCACCTTCTTCTCGCTCGCGCCGCCGACCGGTTCCTCGTTCTCGTGCGTGAACCCGGAGGTCGGCACCGGCCCGAGCGGCACGTCCGTCTGCTCGGTCGCGAGCCTCCAGCCCGGCGAGAGCGCCACGTTCACCGCCGTCTACCTCATCAGCGGGGCCGCCCCCGCCGACACCGAGATTACGAACACGGCGACGGCCGTGAGCACGACGACCGAGCGCCACCAGCCCGACAACACCTCGGCGGCCTCCTACGTCGTCGCCGCGCAGCCGCAGTGCACCATCACGACGCCGCAGGACATCACCGTCGACAACGCCGTCGTCAACGGCCAGGCCCAGGGCGGCGCGGTCGTGACCTACGGCGCGCCCACCACCGAGGGCAACTGCGGCACCGTGACCTGCGACCCGCCGTCGGGCGCGTTCTTCCCCGTCGGCGAGACCTTCGTCACCTGCTCCAACGCGGCGCAGACCGCCATCGAGAGGTTCCGCGTCGTGGTCAACGACACGCGGACGCCGACCATCTCGTGCCCGGCCGACTTCTCCGTCCAGGAGAGCACGCCCGGCTCGGGCGAGGCCGTCGTCAACTTCCCGGCGCCGACCGTCTCGGACAACGACGCGAACGTCCAGGTCACGTTCGACCCGCCCGCCGGCGCACCCCTCCCCCTCGGCGCGAACACCGTGACCGCGACGGCCACGGACGCCTCGGGCAACTCCGCCTCCTGCACCTTCACGGTGACGGTCACGGCGCGCCAGGGTGCCTGCACCATCACCCCGGACGTGGCGACGCTGCCGACGATCACGGGCGAGTGCTCGGCGGTCGCCTCCGTCATCCCGACGGCCACCGACTCGTGCGCCGGCAAGATCGGCGGCACGACCGACGACCCGCGCTCGTTCGACGAGCCGGGGACGTACACCATCCGCTGGAACTACACCAACGCGGGCGGGACGACCGTCACGCAGAACCAGACCGTGATCGTGACGGCCGGCAGCGGCGCGCTCACCATCACGGGCGCGCCCGTCGTCAACGTCCCCATCAAGCCCGGCGCGGCCGGGTGCTCCGTGGAGATTGACGACCTCGGGGCCGTCCTCAACACCAACGTCGGCGGCAGTTGCGCCAGCGTCGACGTGACGCGCACGGTCTCGCCGCCCGCGCCCGATAACGTCTTCCTCGTCGGCACCGTCTACACGGTCGTCACGACCGTGACGGACGGGGCCAACTCGGCCTCGGTCACGCAGACGCTCAAGGTCATTGACGGCATCGCGCCGACCGTCACCGCGCCGGCCGACGCGACCTACGAGTGCATCACGCAGGTGCCGGCGGCCAGCCCCTCGCAGGCCACCGCCGCCGACAACTGCGGCACCGTCAACGTGTCGGTGAGCGAGACGACGAACGGGGGGGCCGGCTCGCCCGCCAGCCCGCTCGTCATCACGCGCACCTTCACGGCGACCGACACCAGCGGGCGCACGGCGACGGACGCGCAGGTCATCACCGTCGTCGACACGACCCGCCCGGTCATCACGCTCAACGGGGCGAACCTGCTCACCGTCGAGTGCCACACCTCGTTCGCGGACCCGGGTGCGACGGCCGCCGACAACTGCGACACGAACGTCCCCGTGACGGCCTCGGGCGCGGTGGACGTGAACACGCCGGGCACCTACACGATCACCTACACGGCGACGGACGACGCGGGCAACGCCGCGACGGCGGTCACGCGCACGGTGAACGTGGTGGACACGACCCCGCCGGTCATCGCCTGCCCGCCGGACATCACGGTCTACCTGCCGCTGAACTCGACGGCCGTCTCGATGCCGGTGAGCTTCGCGGTCACGGCCGGCGACAGTTGCGACGCGGCCCCGGCCGTGGCGCTCAGCCACGCCCCCGGCTCGATCTTCCCCGTGGGCACGACGACCGTCACCGCCACGGCGACCGACGACAGCGGCAACTCAAGCAGTTGCTCGTTCGACGTGACGGTGCTCTACAACTTCACCGGCTTCTTCGCGCCGGTCGAAAACCCGCCGACGCTGAACCAGGTCAACGCGGGGCGCGCCATCCCCGTCAAGTTCAGCCTCAGCGGCAACAAGGGGCTGGCGATCTTCGCGGCCGACTACCCGGCCTCGCAGCAGATCGCTTGCAGCACGTCCGCGCCGATCTCCGACATCGAGGAGACCGTCACGGCGGGCAGCAGCAGCCTCGCTTACGAAGCCAGCAGCGACAGGTATCACTACGTCTGGAAGACCAACAGCGCGTGGGCCGGCACCTGTCGCCAACTCGTCGTCAAGCTCAACGACGGCAGCAGCCACACGGCCCTCTTCAAGTTCAAGTAAAAGCGGACGGCGGGGAGCATCGCCAAGG
>JALZHT010000631.1 GCA_030860645.1 Acidobacteriota bacterium | reverse complement strand
GGCCGGGGGCCGGGGACTAGTTACGAAATGTCTTTAGCCGGTCACCGGCCCGCTCTTTTTGCCTCTTGCCTTTTGCCTTTCGGGTGCGCTACATCTGTTGCGACAGGGAAGCAACCCCGCGGGCTGAGAGGGACGCCGGAAAAAGATGCATGGCGTGGTGACGCTGCTCGACGACCGCCATTACGCGCGGGTCGAGGCGATCTGGGAGGAGTTGGGGCAGAAGTTCGACGTGCGCGGGATGTACGTCACGGCCTACCCGCACTTCTCCTACCAGGTGGCCGAGGCTTACGACGACGAGGCGTGCGAGAGCTACCTGCGCGCGCTGGCGGCGCGCACGCCGCCGTTCCGCGTCCGCACGGCCGGCCTCGGCGTCTTCACCGTCGCCAGCCCGATCCTCCACGTCCCCATCGTCCGCAGCCCCCGGCTCTTCGAACTGCACCGCGAAATCTGGGACGGCGTCACGCAGAAGTCGCCCGGCGCGGTCTCGCACTACTACCACCCTGACGAGTGGGCGCCGCACATCACGCTGGCGCAGGGCGACATCGACCAGGACAGGCTGGCCGAGATCGTCCGCGTCCTCAGCGCGCGCAACTTCCACTGGGAGATCACCGTCAACAACCTCGCCATCATCTACGACACCGGCCGCGAGCAGGGCGTCCGCTGCCGCTTCAATTTTAAGTAGAAGGTAGCCGGCAGGTTTGTCTGCGCGGGCGCTGACACTTAAACTATGAGCGAACGGCCAGGGCGAGCTTTTCTACCGGCTACTGACTACTGTCTACTGGCTACTTGAGCTTATGAGCACACAAGACACGCCACTCGACGTGCTGGCCGTCTACTCGCACCCGGACGACGTGGAGCTGACGGCGGGCGGGACGCTGCTGAAGCTGAAGTCGCTGGGCTACCGGACGGGCGTCCTCGACGTGACGCGCGGCGAGATGGGCACGCGCGGCACGCCGGAAATCCGCGCCGAGGAGGCGCGCGCGGCGGCCCGCATCCTGAAGCTCGACGTGCGCCTGAACCTCGAACAGCCCGACGGCCACGTCTGGCTCAACGAGGACGCGCGCCGCGCGCTCGTGCGCGTGATCCGCGCCCACCGGCCGCGCGTCCTCTTCGCCCCGCAGCTCGACGACCCGCACCCCGACCACACGCACACGGCCCACATCGTCCGCGAGGCCGCGCGCCTCGCCTCGATGCGCCGCTACGACGAGGAGGGCGGGCAGGGCGCGGTGCCGATGCCGATGATCGCGCACTCGGCTTACTCGCGCCTCGTCGTCCCCTCCTTCATCGTCGACATCTCCGACTTCGTCGAGGACAAGCTGCGCGCCATCCGCGCCCACGCCTCGCAGTTCTTCAACCCCGACTCCAGAGAGCCGCAGACGCGCATCAGCGATGAGGGCTTCCTCAAGCAGCTCGAACACCGCTGGCGCTACTACGGCTCCCTCATCGGCGTCGCCGCCGGCGAAGCCTTCTACGTCCGCGAGGCCCTCAACGTCGAAGACCCCGTCGCCCTCCTGACGCGCCCGATGAACATCTACTCTTGAAACGATTAAGGGTTAGCCGCGGAGGCACAGAGAAGAAGAATTAAAAGACGCTTGCCGGAGACTTGAGCGGTGGAGGTCAGATTCAACTCCCCGGCAAGACTTTTATTTTTCTTCTCTGTGCCTCCGCGGCTAACCCTTAATCGCCCTTGCTCGCCGGGCGCGCGTGTGTTAGACATCCTCTCAAACCAACTTCAACTCTGAACGAGCAAAGGGGGCACACATGCCGAACGCCACCGAAATCCGCCTGCCTTCGCCGGCCGGCGCCGACGCGGACTTTTCCCGAGGCTCCATCTTCTTCGTCGGCACGGCGACGGTGATTCTGCGCTACGCCGGCTTCACCGTCCTCACCGACCCGAACTTCCTGCACGCCGGCGACCACGTCCACCTCGGCTACGGGCTGACGGCCGAGCGGCTGACCGACCCGGCGCTGGAGATCGAGCAACTGCCGCCGCTCGACTTCTGCGTCCTCTCGCACTACCACGGCGACCACTTCGACCGCGTCGCCGAGGAGAAGCTGCGCAAAGACCTGCCCATCGTCACCACCGAGCACGCCGCCTCCGAGCTGAAGGACAAGGGTTTTACAGCGCCGGTCGCGCTCGACACGTGGGACTACGTGACGGTGCGCAAGGGCGAGGCGGGCGTGCGCGTGACCTCGATGCCGGGCCGGCACGGGCCGCCCGTCGTGGAGAAATTCCTGCCGCCCGTGATGGGCAGCATGCTCGAATTCCAGCCCGCCGACGGGCGCACGGCCCTGCGCCTCTACATCACGGGCGACACGCTCGTCTTCGACGACCTCCACGAGATACCGAAGCGCTACCCCGACATAGACCTCGCGCTCTTCCACCTCGGCGGCACGCAGATCATGGGCATCCTGCTCACGATGGACGCCGAGCAGGGCGTCGAGGCTATCCGCATCATCAACCCGCGCGAGGTGATCCCGATCCACTACAACGACTACGAAGTCTTCAAGTCGCCGCTCGAAGACTTCAAGCGCGCCGTCGAGGCCGCCGGCTTCGCCGACCGCGTCAAATATTTGAGCCACGGCGAGACGTACGATTTCACAGTCCCGTCCGGCCGCGCGGCGGGAAGGTAGGTTACGCCGCCGGGCGGAGGGCGTCGCGCAGGAGGGCGTTGAAGCGGTCGGCGTGTTCTTCTTGGGGCATCCGGCGGCAGCGGTCGAAGAGTTCGAGTCGGGCGCGGGGGTTGAGGCGCAGAAGCCCTCCGGCGTGCTCGACGGGGTTGACGACATCTTGGCGGCCCCAGGCGAGGGTGACGGGCTGGCGGAGGCGTGCGAAGGGGGCGCGGATGTCGGCGTTGAGGTAGCCGGAGATGTAGGCGGTGACGGCGTGCTGCGCGCCGGGGAGGTGGCTGACGGCGTAGTAGTGGGCGACGAGGCGCGGCGTGGCGAAGCGCTTGTTGTAGAAGAGCTGCTGGCGCGCGTGGTCGCGCAGGCCCCGCTCGCTCGTCATCGCGTTGTAAAAAGAGGTGCCGAGCACGGGCGAGTGGAGCAGGCCGTAGAAGGC
>JALZHT010000630.1 GCA_030860645.1 Acidobacteriota bacterium | reverse complement strand
CTTCACACCCGGCCCTCAATAGTTCCCGCCGAAGAAACCCGCGCCCCACGCCCCTCACGCGACTCCCCGAAAAATCTGCGACCGTTTACGAGGCGGACGCCAGGTAGAGCGAGGCCCTCAGCCACAGGAAGGCGAGGACGGCCGGCGGCTCTCTCAGCAGGAGCGCCTTCAAGACCTCCGGCGGCGCTTCGTACTTTTCCTTCATCCGCTTGTGCACCTCAAGGATCGTCTTGCGCGCGCCGCCTTCGTCCTTCAGCATGGCGTCCCACGCGCGGCTCGCGTCCATGTGGGCCTCCATCGCCCGGCGGATGGCCGACTTCCGCCGACATTCCGGCAGGTGCAGCAGGGCCTGATTCACCTTCGGGAAGGCGCGGATGACCATCCCCCTGTAAAGCTCGGGCGTCGTCAAAATGCGCGCCGGCTGCTCAGGCTCGCGCTGGATGATGGTCGCGTCGAGCTTCCGCAACGGCGTGACCGCCGCCTTGAGGTGCTTGAGGCACTTGATTGATTCGAGATAGCGGTCGCGCTCCTCCCCCTCGAAGAGGGTGTAGCGCACGCCGAAGCCGATGTCGGGGAAGTGGTTGGCGACCTCGCCCCACGCCACGACCGGGGTGTCGACGGGGAGGTCTATCTCCACCCTGACGAACTCCTTCACCGCCACCTTCCCGCCGGAGAGGATGAAGCAGCCGCCGGCGCTGATGTCGCTGACCGTCCCGTCGTGGCGGCCCGCGTTGCCCTCCCACACCGCGCGCAGGTGGACGCTCACGCGCCCGTTGGCCCGGCGTTCGGCGACCCGCACGGCGGAAGGGTCTAACAGGACTGTCTCTTCACTCTCGACCATCACAGGCTCGGGCGGGGCGCGCGGCGGCGGCGACTGCCTCGCGCGCCGGGCCTCGGCGGACTGTCCCGCGGCTACGTCTTCAACGGTTGATGTGCGCCGGCGTCGTCCCGGCGTGGATGGATTTCAGTTCGCTCCGCATCCCGACGTGGTTCTGGAGCGTCCGGAGGTACTGGCCGAAGCGGTGGAGCACAGGCCCCAGCTCGCCCAGCTCCTCGCACGTCCGCGTCACCTCGTCGCAGAACCGCTCGAACTCCTCCCAGTCCTTGTAGAAGAGGTGGTGCATCGTCTCGCTGCGGAAGCGGTTGAGGCGGTTGATGAGGGAGAGCTTCGGCATGACTTCGCGGGCCACCTCGGCGCGCGCCACTTCGACGATCAGCGCGGACAGCTCCCGGTAGAGGGCGAACGCCCGCTCGGCCTTCTCCCGGTAGTCGCAGAAGAGGGCCTCGCCGTCGAGGGCCGGGTCGAAGTGCTGCGCGAGCGCGACGGCCGACTGCTGGAAGCAGTTCTGGAGGAGGCTGTGGGCGCAGGCCAACTGCGCGCGCGAAGCCTGGAAGGTGCCGGGGTTCCCGAGGCCGGGGATTTCTACTTTGAAGACTCTGCGCAGCTCGTGCGAGATGATGAAGTGGGTGCCGTCGAGGACCTCGCGCAGCGCCGCGTCCGTGCCCGCGCCTTCCTGCACGTTGCGGCCGATGTAGTTGAGCAGCGAAGTCGCCCTCTCGCGGATCAGCTTGAAGAGCGTCCAACTCCTCTGGAGGGTCTTGTCGCGGCTGAGGCAGCCCTCGACGGCGCGCAGGTAATCGAGGATGCGTGCTATCTCGACGAAGACCGGCGTCACGACTTTGAACTGCGGCTCCGGCTGTAAGGCGTGGATGAGGCGACCGATGGCCGGCGGCAGACGGCTGACCGCGGACGACTCGGCGTGCGGCGACGCCGGCGGCGCGTCGAGCAGGCCGTTCACGTCGAGGTCTATTTCGGAAGCGCTCATGGAATCGAATCCCGGCAGGCGGCGTGTGATAAGCAGAGTCGAAGGGCGGAGACGTGCAGGCCCGCGTGCGCAAGGCCGCCAGAATTATATGCCCAAAACATGGTTTAACGCAATACGATGATGAGCATTAAATTCGCCCCCCGGCGTGGCAAGTGAGAGAAACGCATGAGCTTACGTTCTGGCGGGCCGAATCAGTGCGCCGTCTGAGCGCCCCGCCGTCGCACCTCTTTCAACTCGGCCCCGTCCGCCTCGCCGCGCTTCAGCGGGTGGCGGAGAGGTCTGTGTCACACAGGACGAGGCCGAGTTCGTCACTTTGTGCTCATGGAAGTCCGGCTCCTCGAAGCGTCAGAGGCGGAACTGTTCCACGCCTTCAGGCTGCGCGGCTTGCGTGAATGCCCGGAGGCTTTCGGCTCGACTTTCGAGGAGGAGTCCGTCATGTCGGCCGAGGCGGTGCGGGGCCGCTTCCCCTGCGCGGAAGATAACTTCGTCCTGGGCGCGTTCGACCCTGAAGGCCGGCTCGTCGGGGTGGCCGGGTTCTACCGCGAGAAGCATCTCAAGGTGCGCCACACGGGGGTTGTGTGGGGCATGTACGTCTCACCGGCGGCGCGCGGCCGGGGCGTCGGCAAGGCTCTGCTCTCCGCCGTCGTCGCGCGCGCCCGGGGCCTGGAAGGCTTGGAGCGGGTCGTGCTCGACGTGGTCGTGGGCGTGGAGGCGGCGCGACGCCTCTACCTCTCACAAGGCTTCCGCGCATACGCCGTCGAAGAAAAGGCGATGAAGCAGGGCGGCGTGTATTACGACCTAGAGCACATGGTGCTGGAGCTGACGTGAGGCGCGGCGGCTCAAACACCCGCCGCCGGCGGTACTGACCCGTACACACGATGTTCTACAAGCGTTCGCTGACGCCCTTCGGCGGCCGGTTCGGCGTTCGGCGCGCCCCTCCGCATCTGCTTGTATTAACAGCACATGAACGGCACCGGTCGGCGGCGCGCGGGGCGGCCCGTAGCTGGCACCCGGTTTGCAGTTTCGCCGTGTGATGAAACCGAACATGAGAAAGTGTGCTGTGCTCGCGGCCGGCGTGATGGCCTTGTTCTGCCTGTCGCTCGTGCCCGCTCGGCCCGCGGGCGCGCAGGACGGGGCCGCGACCAGGGAGTTGCAGGCGGTCTCCGCCTTCGAGGGGCGCGCGAAGGCGTATTCGAGGCTGCGCGAGGGTTTGGAGGAGAAGCTGCCCAAGCTCCCGAAG
>JALZHT010000057.1:2192-10948 GCA_030860645.1 Acidobacteriota bacterium | reverse complement strand
GTGCGGCAACGCGCTCGTCGGGCGGCAGGTCAGCTTCACCGTCGGCGCACTGACGGCGTCGGCCACGACGGACGACAACGGCGTGGCGAACACGTCCCTCGTCCCCCCGGTCTCCCCGGCTCCGCTCCCCCTCGGCGTCAACTTCGCCGGAGACGACGACTACTTGCCGGCGAGTGACTCGGCGTCGGTGCGAGTCGCGCGCGTCAACACTTCCCTCCGCTACGTGGGTAAAGCGGTGCTCGCCGCGGGCGTCGCCGAGCCGGTCAGCGCCGCCTTAACGGAGGCGACCACCGGCCGGCCCGTCCCGAACGCCGTGCTGAATTTCGAGGTGGGGTCGGTGAGGGTTGCGGCGACGACCGACGCGAACGGCGTCGCCGCGGCGAACGTCCAGATTCCCCCCGCGGAGACCTTCGAACGCTCGCCGCTGAAGATTACTTTCGCGGGCGACGACTGCCATGAGCCTGCCGCCGCCTCCGCCGAAGTCACGGCCTACCTCCGCTCGTCGTTCGTCGTCTGGAGCGGCAACAACGAACGCCTGCGCCTCGGCCAGCGCGTCAATTTCTGGGGGCACTCGTGGGCGAAGCAGGTCACGGCCGGCGACTACAAGGCCCACAACGACTTCAAGGGTTACGCCGACACGGTCAGACAATTTCAACTCTGCCAGGTGAACGTGCGGACGACGAGCGCGCCCGCGCTGAACAACTCCTGCTGGAGTACGAAGCCGGGCCAGAGCTTCCCTCCCGAGACCCTCCCTGAGCACATCGGGGTGATCGTCACGACGAGCATGGACAAGAGCGGCGCGCCGGATTTCGGCAACATCGCCGCGCTGGTCGTCGTCAAAGTCGCCCCCGAGCCGCGTTACGGCGCTGACCCCGGTAAGCCGGGCTTCGGCAACATCGTCGCCGTCATCGCCGACGGCGAGGGCATCTTCGCGCAGCCGCCGGCGGTCGCGGCGTCGCAGACGCAGCCCGCGACGGTGCTGCCCGCGGAGAGCCTGAGCGTCGTCGTGACGGTCGCCAACAGCTCGACGAGCGCGGCGACGAACGTCTCCGTCAACGAGAGTTTCGCGGGCCTCACCCCGCCCGCGGCCGCCGCCGAAGTGGGTAGCCTGCCGGCGTCCGGCACCCAGACGCGAACCTTCGGCGCGACGGTTCCCGCCCTCCGACCGCGGATGGAGGGCGAGTCGAATCAAGCCTATCAGCAGCGGCTCGGGGCGGCGGACGGCACGCTCTATTCCGCGCACGGCCTCGTCAGTTTCCGTGACGCCGCGGGGCGTGCCTTCGCGCCTGTCGGCGTCTTCTCGGCGAGCCGTCTGCAACTCCCCCGCCTCGCCGTCGGCATCTCGGCGACGCCGTGCGTAAGCCCGGGCGCGGCGATCCCGCACGTCGTCACGCTGACGAACATGGGCAGCGCCGTCGCGGCCAGCGCGACGGCGGTCGTGACTTTCCCCGACGGGACTTCGACCCGCGTCGAGACGACAAACCTTGAACCCGGCAAGGTCTTCTCCTCGACCGTCAACTGGACGGTTCCACCCGTCGCCGCGAAAGGCGCCGCCGAGTCGGACGCGGACTATCTCTCACGCCTCACCTCGTTCGACGGCAGGAGCCTCCGGACTTCCGTCTCTTTGACCTGGAGAGATGCCCTGGGAAATGAATACGGTGCGGTAGAGCAGGAGTGTCGCGGTGTCGTGCGGGTGCCCGTCCTGTCGCAGACCGCGCAGCCACCGGCGCCCATGCTGCCCGGCCAGAAAGTGACGCTCGCTTCCGCCGTGCGCAACGCCGGCAGCGGCAACGCGGCCCAGGCGCGCCTGCGCGTCACGAACCCCGACGCGTCCGTTTTCGACGCCGCACCCTTCAGCCTGGCGGCCGGCAATGCCTCGGACGTTCCGGCGACGCTCACCGCCCCGCCCGTCGCCCCTAAAGCCCAGGGCGAGGCGGACGAAGCATACCGTGTGCGGCTTCAGTCCGCGGACAATCAGCCGATTGATTTCTCCCTCGCGTTAGAGTGGACAGACTCGTCGGGCAACACCTACGGCCCGGTCGTCGGCGCTCTGCGGACGACCGAAGTGCTGCCGATAGTGCTGGTGTCTCTGAGCGCGCCCGAGACCGTCGAGGCGGGCGACACCATCGCTTACCGGGTGACGGCGGAGAACGTCGGGCACGCCGAGGCCGTCGAGCTGAACCTGAGCCTGACGCTGCCGGGCGGGCAGGTGCAGCCGGTGACGCTGCCGGTCGGCGCGCTCCCGCCCGGCGGCCGGCAGTCGGCGGTCGTCAACTTCGACGTTCCCGCCGACCAGCCGGAGGGGCAGCTCACCGCGCAGGCCAACGTGAGTTGGAAAGACGTAGTGGCGAACGGCTACGGGCCGATGTCGGCGAGCGCCACCACCAACGTCCTGAATCCCAACCGGCCGCCGGTCGTCAACGCCGGGCCGGATCAGACCGTCGTGCTGCCCGCCACGGTTACTCTCAACGGCACGGCGAGCGACGACGGCAAGCCCGCCGGCTCGGCGCTCACAGTCCTGTGGACGAAGGTCAGCGGGCCGGGCGCGGTCACCTTCGGCAACCCGAACCAGGCAGTGACGACGGCCACTTTTAGCGCCGAAGGCACCTACGTGCTGCGCCTGAGCGCCAGCGACTCCGTGCTCAGTGCGAGCGACGAGGCGACGGTCGTCGTGATGCCCGCCGCGACGGGGCCGACCTACAGCGACACGGCCGATCTGACGGGGGGCGAGGGCGTCAACGTCGTCCGCGACGAGTTCAACCACCTGCACCTCGACAACCAGGCGACCCCCTTCAACTTCATCTGGGTGGCCGTCTCGTCGAAGGGGACGGTCGTCAAGATCGACACCGACACCGGGCAAGTCCTCGGCGAGTACTTCAGCTCGCCCGCCGGGCAGCCGAAAGACCCTTCGCGCACGACCGTTGACCACAACGGCAACGTCTGGGCCAGCAACCGCGCCGGCAACAGCGTGCTCCGCATCGGCCTCCTGGAGAACGGGCAGTGTGTAGACCGCAACGGCAACGGGGTGATTGATACCTCGAAGGGCTTCGGCGACATCCGCCCGTGGACGAACGCGGGCGGCGTGGACACGGACGGCGGCGTCGAGACCGCGCAGGACGAGTGCATCATCAACTACACGCGCGTCAGGTCTTCGGGGACGCGTCACGTCTCGGTCAACGCGCTCAACGACGTGTGGGTGAGCGGGACGGGCGGGGAGCGGTTCGACCTGATTGACGGCACGACGGGGCAGATCAAGCGGCAGGAGGGGTCGGTCGGCTACGGCGGCTACGGCGGTCTGATTGACAAGAGGGGCGTCATCTGGTCGGCCCGGCCGTTGCTGCGCTGGGACACGGCGCTGCCGCTGAAGGGTGCGAACGGCGGCAACTGGAAGGGCTACAGCCACGACAGCTACGGCCTCTGCATAGACAGCCAGGGCAACGTCTGGAACACCGCCTGGGCCGGCAGCGTCATCCGCAAGTTCGCGCCCGACGGGACGCTCGTCGGCACGTTCCAGCACGGCGGCAACTCGGCGCAGGGCTGCGTCGTCGACCGCAACGACCACGTGTGGGTCGCGCACTCGATGAACTCTCGCTCGGTCGGCCGCCTGAAGGGCGACGGGACGTTCATCGGCAACGTGGCGGTCGGCAACGGCCCGACGGGCGTCGCCGTGGACGCGCAGGGCAAAATCTGGGCGACGAACCACGGCAGCCGCACCGTCTCGCGCATCGACCCCGAACTGGGGGCGATGGGTGCCGACGGGACGACGCGGGTCGGGCAGGTTGATCTCACGACCATCGACCTGAAGGGGAATCTCTACAACTACAGCGACATGACGGGCAGCACGCTCTCGGGGGCGCCGGCGTCGGGGACGTGGGCGCAAGTCTTCGACAGCGGCATCGCGGGGGCCGAGTGGGGGGTCGTCGGCTGGAACGGGCGGGCGTGCGGCGACGCCGCGCTGCTCGTCAGCGTGTCGAGCAGTACCGACGCCGTCAACTTCTCCGCGCCCGTGGCGGCGGCCAACGGGGCGAGCTTCAACGTCCCGGCCGGCCGTTACCTCAAGGTCAGCGTGGCCTTCAAGCGCGCCAGCAGCGGCGAGAGCCCCTTCCTCTTCAACCTCACCGTGGGGACGAAGGGCTTCAGACTCCCCGCCGCCGAGAACCAGCCGCCGACCGTTGACGCGGGGCCGGATCAGACGGCGACGATGCCGAACGCCGCCAACCTCGTCGGCACGGCCTGCGACGCCGGCCGCCTGACCGGCCTCACCGTCACATGGGAGAAGGTCAGCGGGCCGGGCACGGTCTCCTTCGCCAACGCGCGCGTCCCGGCCACCTCGGCCGCCTTCGGCGAGGCGGGCGAGTACGTGCTGCGGCTGAGCGCAGGCGACTCGGAACTCTCGTCCGGCGACGAGATGACGGTCTTGGTGCTGCCCTTCAACGACCCGCCGGCGGTGAACGCCGGCGCAGACCAGTCAATCATCCTCCCCGCCGCCGCGAGCCTCGCGGGCACGGTCGGCGACGACGCCTTACCCAAGAACAGCTCCGTCGCCATCTCGTGGAGCAAGCTGAGTGGCCCCGGCGAGGTCACTTTCACGAATGGGACGGCGGCCGCCACCAACGCCACGTTCAGCGAGGCGGGCGAGTACGTGCTGCGGCTGACGGGCGACGACTCGCAACTCGCCAACGTCGACGAGGTCAACGTCAAAGTCTACCCGCCGAACCTCGCGCCCGCCGTCAGCGCGGGCGACGACCGGGCGCTCCGTCTGCCCGACAAGGCCGCGCTCGACGCGACAGTCACGGACGACGGCCTCCCGCTCGGCAAGACTGTCACCGTCGCGTGGAGCAAGGTCAGCGGGCCGGGCGCGGTCTCCTTCGCCAGGGCGAATGCGGCGGACACGACGGCCGCCTTCAGCCTGCCGGGGACTTACGTGTTGCGCCTGACCGCCAGCGACTCGCAGCTCAGCGCGAGCGATGAGTTGACCGTGTCGGTCAACCCGGCCAACCAGCCGCCCGCCGTCAACGCGGGCGCCGACCGGACGGTCACGCTCCCCGACGCCGCCCTGCTGAGCGGCACCGTCGCCGACGACGACCTGCCCGAAGGTCGCACCCTGACCGCCGCCTGGAGCAAAGTGAGCGGCCCCGGCCTCGTCACCTTCAGTCCGCCGGACAGCCCGACGACGAACGCGTCTTTCAGCGAGGCGGGCACCTACGTGCTGCGTCTCACGGCCGGCGACTCGGCGCTGAGCCGCACCGACGACGTGAGCGTCACCGTCCACCCCAGCCCCGTCAATCTGCCTCCCAACGTCAACGCCGGGCCGGATCAGACTATCACCCTGCCCGCCCGGGCGAACCTCGGCGGGGTCGCGACCGATGACCGACAGCCCGCGGGCAGCGCCCTGACCGTCGCCTGGAGCAAAGTGAGCGGGCCGGGCAACGTCACCTTCGGCAACGCCGCCGCCGCCGCGACGACCGCCGCCTTCTCGGTCGCGGGCGCGTACGTCCTGCGGCTGACGGCCGGCGACACCGCCCTCACAACCGCCGACGAGGTCGCCATCACGGTGCTCCCCGTCAACCAACCGCCGGCCGTCAAAGCCGGTGCCGACCAGATCATCTCGATGCCCGCGGCCGCCAAACTGAGCGGGACGGCAACAGACGACGGCCAGCCGTCGGGCGGGAGATTAGCCGTCGCCTGGAGCAAGGTGAGCGGGCCGGGCGAAGTGTCTTTCGCGGACGCCGCCGCGCCCTCGACCGCGGCCACCTTCAGCACGGGCGGGAAGTACGTGCTGCGGCTGACGGCCAGCGACGGCGTGTTGACCCGCAGCGACGATGTCGCCGTCACCGTCAACCAGGCACCGACGGCCGACGCGGGGGCCGACCAGTCCGTCCACCTGCCCAACGCCGTCAACTTGAGGGGCGTCGTGACCGACGACGCCCTGCCCCCCGGCAAGATCATCGTCGTCGCGTGGACGAAGGTCAGCGGGCCGGGCACGGTCTCCTTCGCCAAGCCTTCGGCCACGAGCACCACAGCGACCTTCAGCGAAGCCGGCGCCTACGTCCTGCGCCTCGCCGCCAACGACTCGCTGCTCGAAGACAGCGACGAGTTGACGGTGACCGTCCTCCCGCCCCTCCCCCCGCCGCCGGCCATCGCCATCAACAGCCCGGCCGACGGTGCCGAAATCACCTCGCGCGTGGACATCGTCGGGAGCGTCAGCCACGGCAGTTGGAAACTCGAATACAGCCTCGGCCCCGACCCCGTCCAGCCGGACAACAGCGCCTGGACGACCTTCGCCTCGGGCAGCACGCCCGCCGCGAACGCCGTGCTCGGCACCTTCGACCCGACGCTCCTGCTCAACGGCACCTACGCCGTCCGCCTGAGCGCCACCGACGCCGCCGGGCAGACGACCTCCGTCATCAAGAGCGCGGCCGTCGCCGGCCAGCAGAAGGTCGGCAACTTCAGCATCTCGTTTGAAGACCTCAACGTCCCGGTCGCGGGGCTGCCGATCCAGATCATCCGCACCTACGACAGCCGCGACAAGCGCGCGGGCGACTTCGGCGTCGGCTGGACTCTAGAGGTCAAAACTGTCCGGCTTGAGAAGAGCGCCGAGTTGGGGCGTCACTGGCGCGGGATCATCGCCCCGGGCACGCTCCCGCAGTACTGCCTCCAGCCGACCCGGCCCAACGTCGTCACCATCACCTTCCCCAACAACCGCGTCTACAAATTCCAGGCGACGACGACCAAGCAGTGTCAGGCCGTCGTGCCCATCGAATTCGCCCGGTTCGGCTTCACCCCGCTGCCCGGCACGCGTGGCACGCTCGTCCCCGAAGCCCCCCTGGACGTGTTGGTCGCGGGCGGGTTCCCCGGCCCCGTCGAGCTGCTCAACTCCGCCGACCCGCAGTTGCGGACTTACGACCCGACCCTCTTCAGGTTCACGGACGAGAACGGCACCGTCTACGTCATCGACCAGAAGCTCGGCGTCCGGAGCGTCGCCGACCTGAACGGGAACAAACTCACCGTCAACCGAGACGGCGTCATCCACTCCTCCGGCAAGAGTGTCCGCTTCGCCCGCGACCCGCAGGGGCGCATCACGCAGATCACCGACCCGGCGGGGAACGCGATGACCTACGCCTACGACGCGCGCGGCGACCTCGTCGCCTTCCGGGATCAGGAGAGTAATGAGAGCAAGTTTATCTACGACGACGGCCACTACCTTCTGTCCTACGAAGACCCGCGCGGCGTCAGCCCGGTCCGCTATGACTATGACGACAGGGGTCGGCTCGTACGCGTGACCGACGCCTTCGGCAAGCCCGTCAACCTCACGCACGATCTCGACACGCGGCGGGAGGTGAGCGTCGACCGGCTGGGCCACACGACCGTCCACGAGTACAACGCGCGCGGCCTGGTGGTGCGCACCACGGACGCGAACGGCGGCGTCACCACCCACACCTACGACGGCCGCGACAACATGCTGAGCGCGACGAACCCCGAAGGTAAAACCACGACCTACACCTACGACGCCGCGGGCAACAAGTTGACCGAGACCGACCCGGCGGGCAACACGACGCGCTACACCTACAACGCCCGCGGCCAGGTGCTCACGGCGGCCGACACGCTCGGGCGCGGGACGGCCAACACTTACGACGCGCGGGGCAACCTCCTCTCGACCAGAAACGCCGTCGGCGCCGAGACCAGGTACACCTACAACGCCGCCGGGCAGCAGACCTCGGTGACGGACGCCCTCGCCAACGTCACACGCTTCGAGTACGTGGGCGGGGATTTGACGAAGGAGACGAACGCCCTCGGCCACGTCTCGACCTACACCTATGACGCCAACAGTAACCTCAAGTCGCGGACCGTTACGCGGACGAACGCGGCGGGACAGGCCGAGGCGCTCACCACCGTTTACGAGTACGACCGGCTCGACCGCTTGGTCAAGACCGTCAACCCGGACGGGACGACGGTGCAACACGAGTACAACCGCGAGGGGCAGCGGAGCGCCAACATTGACCAGGCGGGCCGCCGCACGACTTTCGAGTACAACGAGATGGGTCGCCACGTCCGCTCCACCTACCCGGACGGGACGAAGGAGGAGATGGCCTACGACGCGGAAGGCCGCCGCACGAAGCTGGTTGACCGCGCCGGGCGGGCCACGACCTACACCTACGACGCGCTCGGGCGTCTGTTGCAGACCACCCACCCCGACGGTAAGTCCACGAGCACGACCTACGACGCGCTGGGGCGGGCCGTCGCGGTGACGGACGAGCGCGGCAACACCCTGCGCTCCGAGTACGATCCGGACTGCGCGTGCACGAGCCGCCGCACGAAGGTGATTGACGCGCTCGGGCGCGCCTTGACGTTCGCCTACAACGCCGTCGGCAACCAGATTTCGGTGGCGGACGCGGAGGGCAACGTGACGCGGTTCGAGTACGACGCGGGCAACCGCCGCACGAAGACCGTCTTCCCCGACGGGAGCGAATTGCGCGTCTCCTACGACCTGCTGGGCCGGGGCGTTTCGAGGACGGATCAGGCGGGCCGAGTCACGCGGTTCGAGTACGACAAACTGGGCCGCACGGTTAAAGTCATTGACGCCCTGGGGCAGGCCACCGCCTACACCTATGACGAACTGGGGCTGACGACCTCGCAGACCGACGCCCGCAACCACACCACCTCTTTCGAGTACGACCGGATGGGGCGGCGCACGCGGCGCACGCTCCCGCTCGGCATGTCCGAGACCTTCAGCTACGACCCGGCGGGCCGGCTCG
>JALZHT010000057.1:0-2182 GCA_030860645.1 Acidobacteriota bacterium | reverse complement strand
GACCGACTTCCGCGGGAAGACGACCACCTACGCCTACGACGCGACGGGGCGGCTGCTCTCGAAGACGCCCGACCCGAGCCTCGGCGAGCCGGCTGTGACCTACACTTACACCCCGACGGGGGAGCGCCGGACGATGACCGACGCGACCGGCACGACGGCCTACGACTACGACGCGCGGGGCCGCCTCGTGAGCAAGGCGACGCCGCACGGGACGCTCAGCTACACCTACGACGCGGCGGGCAACCTGCTGACGCTGCGCTCGTCGAACACGGGCGGCGTCTCGGTTGATTATTCGTACGACGCCCTCAACCGCCTCTCGTCCCTGACTGACAACCGGCTCGCGGCGGGCACCACCGTATACACCTACGACCCGAACGGCAACCTGGAAAGTGTCGCCTACCCGAACGGAGTCAAGAGCGCCTACACCTACAACTCGCTCAACCGGCTGACCAACTTGACGGCGGCGGGCGCCTCGTCCACCGTCGCCGGCTACGCCTACACGCTCGGCCCGGCCGGCAACCGCCTCTCGGTCGCCGAGCACGACGGGCGCACCGTCGAGTACGCCTACGACGCGCTGTACCGCCTGACCGGCGAGGCGGTGAGCAACGACGCCGCCGCGGTCAACGGCTCAATCGGCTATGCCTACGACGCGGTCGGCAACCGCCTGGCGCGCACCTCGACGGTCGCGAACCTGCCCGCCCAGCAGAACCTCACCTACGACGCCAACGACCGGCCGACCTCGGAGGCGCACGACCAGAACGGCAACGTCACGCAGTCGCAGGGCGCGACTTACGCCTACGACAGCGAAGACCAGCTCACCGAGGTCAACGGCGGGGCCGTGCGCTTCCTCTACGACGGCGACGGGAACCGCGTGGCGCGGACGGCGGGCGGGGTGACGACCCGCTACCTCGTTGATACGAATAACCACACGGGGCACGCGCAGGTCGTCGAGGAGTTGGTCGGCGGCGTCGTGCGGCGGCAGTACACCTACGGCCATTCCCTCGTCAGCCAGCGGCAACTCGTCGGCGGCGAGTGGCGGGTGAGCTTCTACGGCTACGACGGCCACGGCTCGGTGCGCTACCTCACCGACGCGGCGGGTGCGGTCACAGACACTTACACCTACGACGCCTTCGGCAACCTCCTCGCCCGCACCGGGGCGACGCCGAACGACCGCCTCTACGCGGGCGAGCGGTTCGACGCTGAGGTCGGCCTCTACCACCTGCGCGCCAGGGACATGAACCCGGCGAGCGGCAGGTTCCTCACGATGGATTTGCTCGCCGGGTCGACCTCCGACCCGCAGACACTGCACAAGTACCTCTACGCCCTGAACGACCCGACCAACAAGCTCGATCCCAGCGGCCTTCAGGCCAACGCGACCGCGCAGCTCGTGACGGTGTCCGTCCTCAACGTCCTGGTCGCGTTCTCGGCGTTCCTCTTCCTGAGCTACAGGGTATGGCACAACCTACCCGAGGGCGCCTTCAGTGAGCGGTCGGACGCGTTTATTCTCGGCTATGGGCGCTCCGTCTCGATGGCGAACAGGTCGTTCGCGTGGCCCTGGCTCCGGGCCGCGCTGATGCTTACACAGGTCTCCGGGGGGATCGAAATCCTCATCCCACGCCCGATCAATTGGGAATTCTGGTTGTACGGTTATTTAGGGCCCGGCGTCACCTTCGAATTGCCTCGATTCCGTAGACCTCTCGGAGGCACCACTCATACCGGCTACGTAGGTTGGGCGTGGGGCTTGAAGGATGCGAGCGGCCTGCCGAATGCGACGAACTACCAGGGGGTTTTCATCTGCACCGGGGCGGCGACGAAACAGGTCCCCGTTCGCATCAGGGTGAGTTTGCCGTTCCAACTCGGGCTTCAGCTCTGCTCCTCCAGAACGCAGGATGACACTCCGGGTTCATACAGCTTCACCGGGGATGTGTTGGGGACTGCAAGCTCGTGGACCCTGGCGGCCTCAGTTTTGTGGTACACCCCCCCCATTGTGCTTGACCACACAAGTGTGACCTTCTTCCCAGGGGGCCTGCCGGTTACGGACAATCTCCGCGCCCTTTGGCACTCGCTGGTGAGCTGGTAGGGAACACGCCGTGGGTGAAGCCCCTGACGCGGGACTCGGCGGCCCGGGCGCGGGGTTTGAAGCCACGGCGCGAGAGGACGGGCCGGCGGCCGGGCGCGCGCC
>JALZHT010000629.1 GCA_030860645.1 Acidobacteriota bacterium | reverse complement strand
GGGAAGGGGCGCGCGCGGCGCAAGGCGGCGCGGACGCGCGCGGTCTCTGCGCGCAGCACCGACGACCTCGCGGACGCCGGCCTCGCGCTCACGAACTACGAGCTGAGGCTGCCCGGCCGCGACGGGCTGCTCGGCACGGGGGACGACCTCCGCATCCGCGACGGCCGCATCCTCGAAGGCCCGCGCGCCGACGAGGGCCGGCCCGCGCGGTAACTGAACGACAGCCACCGATGGGCATCCTCGACATCTTCCGGCGTAAGCAGACCGGCGACCCGGAAGCGGCGCGCCGCGCCGCCCTGCTCCGCACCGGCCGCATCGCCGAAGGCTCCATCTTCGACGTGATTACGGACGAGGCGGGGGCGATCACGCAGGTCTTCTACAACTACGAGATTAACGGCGTCGAGTACGAGTCGTCGCAGACGCTCGACCCGCAGCAGCGCCAGCGCTCGGCCGACTACTTCCCCGGCGCGCGCGTCACCGTCCGCTTCAACCCGCGCCAGCCCGGCAACTCGGTCGTCGTTTAAAGCCGCGGCGGGTTGAAGCCTTATTCCGGCCCGTCACCGGTTCATTCGTCACTTGCTTCCACCCACCCCACCACACGAAAGGAGTTCACGCCATGCGCATCGCGTCCTTCAACGTCGAGAACCTGTTCTCGCGCGCCCGCGCGCTCAACCAGGAGACCTGGGCCGAAGGCAAGGGGGTGCTGGCCGCCTACAGCCGCCTGAACACACGCTTGCAGCAACCCGCCTACAGCGACGCCGACAAGCAGTTGATCCTCGACGACCTTGACGTGCTCGGCCTCAAGCGCAGCGACGAGTCGGCCTTCGCCATCCTCCGGCAGAACCGCGGCGGGCTGGTCAAGCGGGCGAAGAACACGACCGAAATCGTGGCCGCGGGCCGCGAGGACTGGGTCGGGTGGGTCGAGTTGAAGACCGAGGCGGTCAACGTGGTCGCGACCCGCATGACCGCGAAGGTGATCCAGGACGTGAACGCGGACGTGCTCGCCGTCGTCGAGGCCGAAGACCGGATCGCGCTCAAGCGCTTCAACGACCAACTCCTCAAGGCGATCAACGCCACCTACGAGTGCATCATGCTGATCGACGGCAACGACGACCGCGGCATTGACGTCGGGCTGATGACCAAGTCCGACATAGACATCGCGGGCATCGTCAGCCACGTTGACGACTCCGTGGGCGGCCGGCGGATCTTCAGCCGCGACTGCCCGGAGTTCACGGTTCGGGCCGGCGACAAGCACCTCGTCGTCATGGTGAATCACTTCAAGAGTAAGGGCTTCGGCACGCCGGCGGCGTCGAACGCCCGCCGGAAAGAGCAGGCCGCGCGGGTGCGTGAGATTTACGAACTCCGCAGGGAAGAAGGGGTGGAGGCCATCGCCATCGTCGGCGACTTCAACGACACGCCGGCGAGCGACCCCTTGCGGCCGCTCCTCGGCGACGGGTCGGACCTGCGCGACATCACCGAGCACGAGAGGTTCGTGGGCGACGGCCGCCCCGGCACCTTCGGCAACGGCACGGCGTCGAACAAGATTGATTACGTCCTGCTCTCGCCCTACCTGTTCGAGCGGGTCACGGCCGGCGGCATCTGGCGCAGGGGCGTGTGGGGCGGCAAGCACGGGACGCTGTTCCCGCACTACGAAGAGATGACAAGCCCGACGCACGCCGCCTCCGACCACGCCGCCATCTGGGCCGACGTTGAACTCTAGGGGCGTGAGGCGCCGACCATGTTTCGTAAGATTCTGATCGCCAACCGCGGCGAGATCGCGGTGCGCGTCATCCGCGCGTGCCGCGAGATGGACATCTCGCCCGTCGCCGTCTACTCGGAGGCCGACGCCGCCGCGTTCCACGTCCGGCTCGCCGACGAGGCTTACCTGCTCGGCCCCGCGCCCTCGGTCGAGAGCTACCTGCGCGCCGACCGCATCGTCGAGGCGGCGCGGCGGAGCGGGGCCGAGGCCGTCCACCCCGGCTACGGCTTCCTCGCCGAGAACGCCGCCTTCGCGCGCGCCTGCGAGGAGGCCGGGATCGTCTTCATCGGGCCGCCACCCGACGCGATCGACGCGATGGGCTCGAAGACGCGCGCCCGCGAGCTGATGAAGGAGGCGGGGGTCCCGATCGTTCCCGGGACGACCGATCCGGTCCCCGACACCGACGAGGCGCGGAAGGTCGCCGCCGAGGTCGGCTACCCGGTCGCCTGCAAGGCGGCGGGCGGGGGCGGCGGCAAGGGCTTTCGCGTCGCCGAGAGCGAGGACAAGCTCGCGGAGGCGTTCGAGGGCGCGGCGCGCGAGGGCGAGAAGTTCTTCGGCGACGCGACGGTGTACCTCGAGCGCTACCTGCCCGACCCGCGCCACGTCGAGGTCCAGGTCCTGGCCGACTCGCACGGCAACGTCATCCACCTCGGCGAGCGCGACTGCTCCGTCCAGCGCCGCCACCAGAAGCTGATCGAGGAGAGCCCCGCGCCCGCCGTCGACGAGGCGCTGCGCGCTCGGATCGGGGAGATCGGCACCGAGGCGGCGCGGGCGGTCGGCTACCGCTCCGCGGGCACCGTCGAGGGACTGCTCCAGGACGGCGACTACTTCTTCCTCGAGATGAACACGCGCGTGCAGGTCGAGCACTGCGTGACCGAGGAGACGACGGGCGTCGACATCGTGCGCGAGCAGATCCGCATCGCCGCGGGCGAGCCGCTCTCGATCGCCCAGGATCAGGTCGAGCTCCGCGGTCACGCGATCGAGTGCCGGATCAACGCCGAGGATCCGCGCCGCGGCTTCGCGCCGGACTCGGGCTTGATCGAGACCTGGCTGGCGCCCGGCGGGCCCGGCGTGCGGGTCGATACCCACCTCTACCCCGGCTACGTCATGCCGCCATACTACGATTCGCTGCTGGCGAAGCTGGCCGTCTGGGGCCGCGACCGAGGCGAGGCCATCGACCGGATGCGCCGCGCGCTCGACGAGTACGAGATCGGCGGCATCAAGACGACGCTCCCCTTCTTCCGCGAGGTGATGCGCGACGCCGAGTTCATCGAAGGGCGACTCGACACCGGCTTCATCCCGCGCTTCTTCGCCC
>JALZHT010000056.1 GCA_030860645.1 Acidobacteriota bacterium | reverse complement strand
CCCCCCCCCCCCCCCCCCGCCACTGTTAGTCCCCCGTTGGCTTACCTGTCAAGGTGTAAACGGATGTTGCTTCTGCCTCCGAAGTCGTCCGCGACCATGCGCCACCTGCCCTAACTGTATCAGGTCGTGGCGAACCTGATGAGGTCGGCGATCTTGAAGTCGCCCGCGTTGGCGGCGGGGAGGAAGGGCTTCCAGAGGGGGTCTTGGTTGAAATAGGACTTGAAATCGCCCTTGAGCAGGCCGAGGAACACCTCGCCGACAATCGTGCCGCCGACCGTCCCCAGGTGCGCCCCGCCGGCCTCCACCGCGGCCTCGCGCAGAATGTAGTACCACAGCGGCGCCCGCTCGGCGGGGAAGCCCATGTCGGTGAGCTTGGTGCCGTTGATCGCGAGCTGGTCGTCGGTGAGTGGCTGCGCGCCGATGGCGGCGGCGACCCGCTGCCCCCAGGGGAGGCTGAAGGTATTCCCGCGCTTCAGGTTACGCTCGGGCAGCGAGGGGATCGTGGCGACGCCCGGCAGGTTGAGCAGCGGCGAAGAGAGGTGCTCGTCGATCTGCTTTCCGGGCTGCGCGCCCGCGGCCCCCAGGTCGAAGAACTTGGACCAGTCGACGGCCCGCCCGGCCTTGAGCACGTTGTCGGCGGTGAGGTTGGCGCGCACGAACAGCCCCGGGAAGATCGAGTCACCGAAGCCGTCGTTGATGCGGTATCCCGGGCGGATCTGGCTGTGCCCGAAGCGGTACGCGGCGACCGCGAACTCCACCGGGATGAAGGGCTCGCCCTTCCAGCGGTAGAACTTGAGCGTGCCGTCGAGGACGTTGCCGATGGGGTCCTGGCCGACGGTCGTGCCCGGCGGCACCTCTTTCCCCTCTTTCCCCTTACCGTCCTTCCCGCCGCCCTCGGGCTTGACGAGCCGGCTCCAGAGGGCCTCGCCCAGGGTCTTCCTGAGGAATTCGTTGACTACGATCCACTGGTAGTGCCAGCGGACGACGCGCTGCGTCTCCTCGAAGATGAACTCGGGCGGCACCGCCACCCCGCCCTCGGCCCCTTTGGCCTTGAGGTGATCGAGCACCTTGTTGTGGAATTTCAGGAAGGTCAGGTGCAGTTGCGAGACGATGAGGTTCTCGTCGTTGCGCGGGTCGCCGAGCAGCGCCGTCCCCTGGGAGTTGCGCGGCAGGTCGTTGGGCCGGCCGTCGGCGTCTCTGCCGATCAGGAGCTTGCCGGCGTTGGCCGGGTCGGCGTCGTAGAGGAACGGCTGGGTGGCCGGCCCCGACCCGTAGACGCTGTCCAACTCCAGCACCGGGGTGCGGAAGTTCTGGATGGCCTCCGGGTCGTTCTGCTTCTCCAGGCTGGACGTGGGGTCGAAGGTGATGTCGTGGTCAATGAACTGCCCCAGGAAGGTGAAGCCCGAGAAGATGTTCGGGTTGTCCTCGCCGCCCGAGGGGCTCCCCATGGCCTTCGCCAGGTTCTCCAGGCTGACGTCGGTGAACTGGATGGACGGCAGGGTCGGGAACATCCGCCCGAAGACGCCGGGGTTGTGGAAGGCGGAGCGGGCGACGTGTTTTTGCTCCAGGGCACGGTGCGCCGTCCGGCCGTGGCGCGGCATGAAGAAGCGGAGTTGCTGCGGGTCGATCTGGGCGGCCCCGTCGCCGCCGAACTGCTTGGCCTCTTTCTCCACGCCCTTCTCGAACGCGGCCTGGTTCATCCCCCCGATCTCCTCGCTCACCCTGGGCTGCCAGAACTCTTCCGCGTACAGGTTGTAGCTGCCCGTGTGGTGCTTGAACATCGTGTTCAGTTCGTTCCCGGGCGCGCCGGCGGGCTGCCCCTCTGCGCCGCCGCCCGCCGCGCCGGCGTCCTTCTTCGCTTTTTTCTTGTCGCTCTTTGGCATGTTCTGCCTCCTCTAATTGCGAAACAATGGTTTCCGGCCGGGCACATCAAGCCTTCACGGTGGGCCTCACGGTGTCACGGCCGGCGATAGATACAGAGACACGACGTGAATTAGCCCGTCAAAGGAGACGCGGGCCGGCCCCGGAGGTCGGCCTCATCGCTCCGCAAGGATTGCGTAAAGGGAATAACCTGGCGTAGCCCCTCGCTTCTTTTCGGGGCCTCGCGCTCGGTCACGAAGTCTGCTGTTAAGATATGGGGAGTCGTGCAGAAACGTTTCAATGACGGCCGGGCCGCCGCCGCCCGCGTCACCGCCATCACAGACCGCGGAAGAGACGCCGCGTGAACTCGTTGGCGAGTTTGCCCTCGGGGTCGTGTTTCTCGATGAGCCGGAGGAACCTGTCGAAGTGCGCCTGGTGCAGCCTCGCTAAATCATCCTTGCGGAAGCTCTCACAGAACTTTCCGGGGTGCGGTCGCGCCCCAATCTCCTTCATCAATCTTTCCGAGGCGGCGAAGTACCGCTCGAAGCCGGCCGTGTCGTTGCACAGGATGTCGAGCCAGGCGGAGCGCCGCTCGCGCCCGGCCCCGACGAGCGTGCGGTCGTGCCCCGCCGGGGTGAAACGGACTTCGATGATGGTGTAAGGCATCCCCGTCGGGTACATCTCTTCGTAGAGTCTGAGGTAGCGCCGGCAGACCTCGAAGGTCTGCCCGAAGGGGACGGTGAATTCCAACTCCTGGTGCATGTGGTAGATCGTCCGGTTGAAAGCCCTGTTGCTCTCCAGGACGAGGTTCGTGCCCCGCTTGATGCCGTGCGCGAAGTGGGAGAGTCTGGGCAGCAGCCCCGCCGCCGCCATGAGGCCCCCGAACCAGGCGGCGAGCAGCGCGTCCACCGAGATGGTGACGAACTCGCGGAAATCGCCCAGGAACGACCTGGGCTTACCCGTCGGGTCCCAGGTGTTGATCTGACACCGGGTGGTGAACGGGAAGAGGTAAAGGCTGAGGTGTCTGTGTTCGAGCAGGAGCCGGTCGAGGTTCGCCTCGACGAAGGTCAGGTCCGACATCCGAACCCTCTGCTCGACGTTGAAGCGGTCAACGGCCTGCACCGTCACCTCCGTGATGACGCCGACCGCCCCGATGCCCCCGATGGCCGCCTTGAAAAGGTCGTCCGCCGGGTAGCACACGTGAACGTCGCCCCGGCCGTCGACGACCTTGAGGCTCACGACCAGCTCGCTGACGAAGCCCCAGTCTGTCCCCGTCCCGTGCACGTCCGTGGACAGGATGCCCGCTATGCTCTGCGCGTCGTGCGACGGCAGCGCGCGGAAGGCAAGCCCGTCCGCGAGCAACAGCCTCACGACCTCGCGCACGCGCGTCCCGCCTTTGAAGGTGACTTGCTTGTCCTTGAGGTTCTTCCGGATCACGCCGCTGTACTTGTCGAGCGAGACGAGCGTGTCGTCGGCCACCACCCCGTCGTTAAAGGAGTGGCCGGCGCCGAAGAAGCGGATGCCCGTCGAGCTCTTGATGAGGCTGACGATCTCGCCCTCGGTGGTCGGGTACACGACCCTGCGCGGGCGGTAGCGGAAGCGCCTGATCCAGTTGCGGAAGACCCCGCCGCGGACCCTGCCCTCAAGCCAGATGAAGTGCCCGAAGGTCGCCGCGTAGAGGATGATGTTCAGGGTCGTGGCGAGGGCGACTGTCAGGTAGCCTCTGGGTTTCATCGGTCGCTCCGTCATCGC
Organism: Acidobacteriota bacterium; assembly: GCA_030860645.1. GTDB lineage: Bacteria > Acidobacteriota > Blastocatellia > Pyrinomonadales > Pyrinomonadaceae > QHXN01. The sequence continues at coordinate 7,339 of JALZHT010000056.1, read as the reverse complement.
CGCCGGCCGGTCGGCCCGCCGGGGTGCCTGGTTCTACCTCCGCGGCCGGGCCGGGGCCTCAGCCGTTCCCCTGCTCGGACACGCGGAAGACATCTATGATTTTCGGGTCGAGCTTGCCGCCGTCCGTCTGCGCCTCGTCAACCGCGATGACGTAGCCGGTCAGCTCCTGGCGGGTCACGCGAAAGCGGATGAACTGTTTGAAGCCCTCGATCCGCGCCGCGCCGCCCGCCTCGTTGTTGTGGCCGTTGAAGGCGAGAGAGACGGCCAGGTACCAGCCGAACAGCACGCAGCTCATCACCGCGCCGATGACGCCCGCGTAGACACAGAGCAGGAGCCGCGCCCAGTGGCCCTCCGGCATGTTGAGCGGGTCGGCGTCTACCACGAAGGGGATGTAGAGCAGGGCCGCGCCGAACGCCACCCAGGCGATTGCCAGCGGCCAGCCGCTCTCCCTCCGCGCCACCCACCGGCCGAGGTACTTGAACGCGAAGGCGGTCGCCGCGACGGCCACCGGCGCCCAGACCAGGTGGCCTTTCCTGACGATGAGGAACGGGACCGCCAGTTGGAGCAGGCCGTGCGACGCGCCGAGCAAGGCGAAGGCCAGTTTGCCCGGAATCTTCCGGAGGTGCGCGCCCACGCCGGCGGCCAGGAAGACAAGCCCGCCCCCGACCGCGAGGAGGATGAAGAGGTTGACGAGGTCTGAGGCCACCAGCGCCGCGCTGTGCCCGAAGAACCAGAGCGCCGCGCTGAAGCCAGTCACCGCGAGGAACAGCAGCGCCCATATCGGCCAGTAGTGCCAGGGCTTGATATTCTCTTCGGCGGACAACTCGAACAGCCACTCCGAATACCAGACGCTTTCGACGACGGCCAGGACGCTCCACGCGAGGGCGGCCAGCACGATGGCGCTGCGGCCGTAGAGGGAGAGTTCCCCCGCGCGGGAGTAGAAGCCCCAAAGCCCGCCGGCCAGGCAGAGGAAGGAGACCAGAACCAGCCCCCACACCACCAGACGTTTCCACAGCGGCACTTTTCGCTTCGGGGTCACGCGCTCGGGGTCGTACTCCTTCGCGAAAATTCTGGCCGAATAGATGAGGGCCGCGCCGAGCACGACGATGGAGGCGAGGAGCGAATACTTCCACGGCGCGTTCGGCCCCCACACCAAGTTGAGCAAGAGTTGCCAGTACGTCGGAGAGGCCGCCTCGCGCGGCGGCGAGATGCCCAGCTTGACCCACAGCGGGTGGGTGTCGAGGGCGGCCCTGCTGCTCGCGGGGAAGCTCGCGGCGAAGTAGAGCATGAAGGCGATGAGGCCGCCGAAGAGCCAGACCCACCCGCCCCGCACGATGTTGAGGAGGTTGAAAATCTGGTCGGCCACCGCCGAACGGGAGTCGCCGTCCGCGGGGTACAAGACCTGCCGCGGCACTTCGCCGACGTTCGTGTGCGACGGGTGGAAGAACGCGCCGCCGCCGCCCGACACTATCGAGACGTACCGACTCGCGCGCCGGGACGCGGGCGGCTCGCCCCAGTGGCGCGCGTAATGGTGCACGTCGCCGGCCAGGTCGAGGCGACACTTCCCCTCGCCCAGCGGCTCGGGCTGTTCCAGGAAGGGCAACTCCAGGCCGATGGCCTTGAAGGTCTTCGACTGGTTCTCCTTCCGCTTCGCGAACTTCCCGAACACGGTCGAAGGCTCGGGCGTCGCCACGATCAACCTCCGGGGCGCGTGCTTCTCATGTAAGCCTTTGAAAAACTCCAACTGGCGGAAGTCGATCTCCCCCTCCTCCGTGTCCAGACCCCAGAGCCACCAGTCGAACGGCAGACGCAGGGCCAGAAAGCTGGCCTCCTGTTGACGCTTGAAAGTCGGGATCATCAACAGCGGCGGGCGCTCGCCGGGGACTATCTTGTCTTCGGTCGACGGCCGGCGGAACTGCCGGTTGAACCCGTCGAGCGAGTCGTAGTAGTCGTGATTGCCGGGGATGCCGACGAGCAGTCCCGGCCGCCCGGCCGTGACGCTGCGGGCTGCTTTGTCCTTGAGGTCACGGAAAGCCCACCAGAAGGGGTTCTGGAAGCGGGTGGCGAGCGTGCCGTAGTCGGAGATGTGATAGCTGGTGTCGCCGCCGACGAAGAGGAACGTGCCGCGCGGGAGGAGCATTTTGCCTTCCGCCTTCAGCCGCGCCCGGTCGGGCTGATGGACGAATTCGACCCGGTCGCCGGGCCGCGGATTTTCTCCGACGGCGAGGTCGCTCAGCGACAGGTAGGCGGTGCTGTACATCGCCCTCTGCCCGTCGCCGGTGTCGGCCATGTAGTCGAACCAGAACTCCTCAAAGGGTTCCGCGCCCGCCGAACCCTGCCGGGCCTCTTGCCACTCCTTCCAGTACTGCTCGACCTGATCGGCGGTGTCTCTGTCGGGGATGACCTCGGCCTTCATCCAGTCGCGGGCGTCGAGCTTTCCCTTGAAGGCCGCGTAGAGCAGAATCCACTTCAGGTTGGCGATGAGCTGGCGGCCTAAGAGCCAGCCGACGGGCGGTTCGAAATCTTCGGGTGCCGGCTTCCGCGGGATGCCTATATCACTCGACGACGGACGTGTTGCCACAACTGAACTCCTCTTTTTGTAAACAGGTGGTTATCTGGCGCACGGCCTTAAATGTCCTCGGCGCGTTAAAAGTTCGCTCGCCGATTGGGCGTGCCCGTCGGGGTGGGCTGTAAGCGGATTGAGGGTGGTGAACATGAGGCTAACGAAGGAGTGGCACTCGCTAGCCAACTGGCGAAGAATGAGATACCCCTTGAGGAGAAACGAGCGGAGATTATTACTAAGGCATCAGTAGTGTCAATGTTTTTCTAAAGTCTTCGCTGGAGGCGTTCACGCGCCGCCTCTCCTGCGCAATAACTCGGGTTAGCCCTTCACGCCGAGTTTATGGTCGTTCGCTTGATCAACTCCGCGCCCTGATTGCGCGGGCTGTTGATCGACGCGCTAACCTTGTCCCCGACCATCTCGTCCCCCGGGTAAGGCCGTCACAACTCCTTCACGACATCTAGCTTTCACACGTCCCCTCCGAGCCGCAATTCGTAGTCATCCGGGTGCAGGACGATGATGTGAGTCGAGGGCGACTAGTGGGCGGTGTCTGACAGAGTCCGATAACCCTTACATAAGACCAATTTTCCCACGGGATTCACATATAAGTTATCGGACTCTGTTTCGGCGTGCTCAACCCCACCCCGCGGCGGATTCCTGTTGACGGGCTGATCACCCCCGGCCGGCTACATAATCCCTCACGCGCAGGCGCGTGACACAAGATATTGCAGATAGACTCGTTCCGAAGCTTGCGAAAATTTCATTGACATTTCCATTTAGTTGAATTAATTTCGCGCATCCCCGATGTCCCCAATTGCTTGTCCTTTGATTGGCCCGTTACCTGAATTGGCAGATGAAAACCCGTACCTCGTTAGGGTAGCCTCAACTGACTCAGCCTGAGACGTACACAGAGCCATCATAATCTGCGTTGCAGCACGGGCGACGCGGATTCCAATGCGAATCGCCGTCACACACAACTTCTCGGAAACCCTTCTCCCTAGAGCTTATTGAAGCCTTTAGAAAATAGAACTCCGTTGCTACTTGCCGGTAGCAACGGAGTCCCACCAACAATACAACCTCCGTATCGCTTTCGCGCACTGAGATGTATCGCCTAGAGAGCACGCATCTTAGCGGAAACGTCGCTGGGGTTCAACACTCCTAAGGAGACCCCGCCATGTTGCGTGCAACTCATCGCGGCCCGAAGCCCGCCACCCGTCTCGCCATCGCCACCGTCCTCTGCTACTTGCTGACCTTCCTGCTCCCTCCGATTCCGCGGACGACGGCGGCCACGACCTCCTCGGAGCTTGCGCCCGCGCCCCCCCCGGTCGCGTTCACGACGACCAACGGCAAAATCGCGTTTCAATCCATGCGCGACGACAACGATGGAATCTTCACGATGAATGCCGACGGCTCGGGGGTGACCAAGCTCTCCAGCTCGCAGGGCGACGACTACCCGGTCTGGTCGCCCGACGGCACGAAGATCGCGTTCCTGAGCAACCGCAGCGGCAGCCGTGAGATTTACGTCATGAATCCGAACGGCACGGGGCAGACGCGGCTCACGAACAACTCGGCCACCGAGTCCACCCTCATCTGGTCGCCCGACGGTACGAAGATCGGCTTCCTCAGCAACCAGAGCGGCAGCGGCCACATATGGAAGATGAACGCCGACGGCACTAATCAGGTGCAGCTCACCTCCGGCTCTTTTGTCAGGAAAGACCTCGCCTGGTCGCCGGACGGGACTAAAATCGCCTTCGCGGCGTACGACCAGGTCGCCAACTTCAACGGGCTGTTTCTGGTCAACGCTGACGGCTCGGGGCAGACGACCGTCACCAACAACGGTTCCAACCAGGACAACACGCCCGCCTGGTCGCCTGACAGCACGAAGCTCGTCTTCAGCCGCTACGGCACCAGCGGCACGCAAGACATCTTCGTGATCAACGCTAACGGCACCAACCTGTCGAGGCTCACGAACACGACCTACCAGAATACGAACCCGGTCTGGTCGCCCAACGGCGCGAAGATCGGCTTCCTCAGCAACAGGGCCGGGCAGACGCAGGTGTTCACGATGAACCCCGACGGCACCGCCCAGACGCAGATCACGACCGTCAACAATAGCCGGATCATGGGGCTGGCCTGGTCGCCCAACGGCACGAAGCTCAAGTTCGACGTGGACGGGGGCGGCTGGATCGCCGAAATTTATGTGGTGAACGCCGACGGCTCCGGTCAGACTAACCTGACGAACCACCCGGCGGACGATAAGCCGTCGGGCTGGTCGAACACCGGCGGCAAGATCGTCTTCCGCAGCAGCCGCAGCAAGATGCAGAGCGAAATTTATGTGATGAATCCCGACGGCAGCCAGCAGACTAACCTCACCAACAACCCGGGCAGCGATACCCTCCCCGCGTGGTCGCCGGACGGCACCCGGATCGCCTTTGCCAGCAACCGGGACGGCAACTCGGATATTTACGTCATGAATGCCGACGGCACCGGCGTCACCAGACTGACCACCCACCCGGAGGTTGATACCGCCCCCGCGTGGTCGCCCGACGGGAGCAAGATCGCCTTCCAGAGTTGGCGGGCCGGCGGCTTCCGGTATGAAATTTACGTGATGAATGCCGACGGCAGTAACGTCGTCAGGCTCACGAACAACGCGCAGGACGACTTCTACCCCGACTGGTCGCCCGACGGGACGACGATTGTTTTTTCGACGAACCGGGACGGGGCCTATGAACTTTTCACGATGTTCGCCGACGGATACGGGCAGGCTCCCCTCACGGCGAACCCGCCCTACAACATCTACCCCGACTGGTCGCCCGATGGCAGCAAAATCGTCTTCGAAAGCAGCAGGGACAGCGGCAATGAAATCTACGTGATGAATGCCGACGGCAGCAACGCGACGCGACTCACCAACAATTTCATCGTGGATTCCGACCCCGTCTGGTCGCCCGACGTGGCGCGGATCGCGTTCATGAGGAGCGATGAAATCTACGTCATGAACGCCAACGGCACCAACCCGGTGAAGCTGACGAACAACCTGGTGAGCGACACCAGCCCCTCGTGGCAACCCGTGTTTACCGGCCCCACGCCGACCCCGACGCCGGTGCCGACGCCTTTCCCGACACCCGTCCCGACGGCGACCCCGACGCCTTTGCCGACACCCGCCATCGGCGCGACCGTCGTCGCCGACGTCGTGGCTTTCGACCAACCCTTCTTCTACAACCGCCTCGGCGCAGTCAACCCGGCGGGCATGATCTACGCGCTGCGTCGTGACGTCGTCCCGATTAATCCGCCCCTGGGTCTGGTGGCGGGCAACGTCCAACTGCGCCCCGGCAAACGCCCGCGCCCGCTGACGCTGCGGATGAACGTCGGGCAGAAGCTCCAGATCAACTTCCAGAACCTGCTCGCCCCGAACCGCGCCCACGACGACCAGCCGAATACGCGGACGGCTTCCGTCCACGTCGTCGGCTTGCAACTCGTCAACAGCATCACGGACGACGGCTCGAACGTCGGCAACAACCCTAACAGCTTAGTGTCTCCGGGCGGCTCCATCACCTACACCTACTTCGCCGAGCGCGAGGGCAACCACCTCTTCTACTCGACGGCCGCGACCACCGGCGGCGAGGGCGACGGCGGCTCGCTCGCGATGGGGCTGTTCGGCGCGGTCAACGTCCAGCCGCAAGGGGCGGAGTGGCATCGCTCGCAGTTGACGCGGCAGGAGATGGAATGGGCGACCGTCGGGCGCACGCCCGGCAACCAGCCCATCGTCAACTACGACGCCCTCTACCCGGCGGGGCATCCCAGAGCCGGTCTGCCCATCTTGAAGATATTGCACGGCGGCGAGATCGTGCACGGCGACCTGAACGCCATCATCACGGGGCCGAACAAGGGGCGCTTCCCCGAAGGGACGTACCGCTCGAACCCGGCCGAGCCTGACCGCAACCAGCCGTTCCGCGAATTTACGGTCATCTACCACGACGAGATCAAGGCCGTCCAAGCCTTCCCGCAGTTCTTCGAAGACCCGATCCTTGCGCACACGCTGCACAGCGTCCGCGACGCCTTCGCCATCAACTACGGGACGGGCGGCATCGGGGCGGAGATTTTAGCCAACCGCCTCGGCGTCGGCCCGATGCACCAATGTACCGAGTGCTTATATGAGGAGTTCTTCCTCTCGTCGTGGACGGTCAGCGACCCGGCGCAGATCGTCGACGTTCCGGCGAACACCAATGACGCCAACGGCAATCTGATCACGGGGCCGAAGGCGACTAAAGTATTCTTCCCCGACGACCCCTCGAACGTCCACCACGGCTACCTGAACGACCACACGAAATTCCGCGTCGTGCACGCCGGGCCGAAGGAGCACCACATCCACCACCTGCACGCCCACCAGTGGTTCCACACGCCCGACAGCGACAACTCTTCGACGCTCGACAGCCAGGCTTTCGGGCCGGCTTGGTCGTTCACGACGGAGATACTGCACGGCGGGGCGGGCAACCGCGCCAAGACGCCGGGCGATTCCATCTTCCACTGCCACTTCTACCCGCACTTCGCCATGGGGATGTGGGAGTTGTGGCGCGTCCACGACGTGTTCGAGGAGGGCACGCCGCTCGACGGCGACGGCCGCCCGGCCCAGGGCCAGCGCGCCCTGCCCGACGGCGAGATCTCGCGCGGCACGCCCATCCCGGCCGTCGTCCCCATCCCGACCATCCCGATGCCGCCGATGCCGCAGGCCCAGGTCTCGGTCGTCAACGGGCAGGCGCAGGTCTCGGGCGCGGGCAACCC
>JALZHT010000628.1 GCA_030860645.1 Acidobacteriota bacterium | reverse complement strand
ACAGACTCAACGTCGGCCCGCGCCGCTCTATCTTCCTCAAAGGTGAATCAGTTCAGAAATAAATCGCGGCCCGCAACGCGCCGGCTACGCCCCCGCGGCGACGCGAAATCCTAAGAGGCCGCAGAGGCCGTTGTCATTGATGGGCGCTTTGGTACGGTTCGCGCAGTTCATATAATTCGAGGGCTGGTGCCACGCCCCGCCGCGCAGAACCCGCCTGCCCGCGGCTCCGTCCCTCAGCCATGCCGAGCCATCTGATCGATGTCCATGAAGATCTGCTCGTCGCCGAAATGGGCCGTGAGCCGGTCGAAGAGGCGACCCGCGTGGCCGGCGCTGTCGTCGCGGCGGTAGCTGCTGATGAAGATGCCTAAGAATTGGCTGGCGGCTGGCGGCATATTTCGCTGGGTTCTCTAAGCTACTGCGCGTTTACCCCGGGCGTGAGAACCGGGTGATAAATGCTGCGGGGCCTCCGGTTCGTCGCGGAGGCCCGGGGCGAAGTCCTGCGCGTCGGCCGAGGGGTGGCTGATGAAGTGTGTGGGCACGGGCCGTCTCCGGGCGATGAGGAAGATGCTATTCGCGCGCCGCGGCGACCGTATGGTAACTTACTTCTCCTGCCTGCGCCTCTGCTTTTTTACAACTCTTTTACCTCGCGGGGATGTGGCAAATCGTATTAAATTCCGAAGCCTTTCCAGGACGGGTCGGGTTCTCTCGCGGCCAACTCTCATCCAGACGAAGTGAGGAGGAAAACACCTTGAACAGAGCATCCCTTGTAGCGGTGGCCCTCGTGTTGGGCCTCTCCATCCTTACAGGCCCGGCCCTCGCGCAGCGGCGCGCCGCCCGCCCCGCGGCGAAGGGCGGGACTTTGTCCGAGAGGTCGTACGCGCGGGCGCGGCAGATTCTCGACGCGGCGCTGGCCGCGCACGGCGGCCTCGAAGCCATCCGCGCCGCCGGCGACGTTTCGGTGAAGATTACGGGCCACGGCTTCGCCCGCAACCAGAGCGTCCGGATCGGCGGCCCCTACGACCGGCAGCGACACGACGAGTCGCTCTACATAGACCTCAGCAACCGCCGCTACATCGTCGAGACGCGCGACGAGCTGCCCGGCGGCTTCGTCTTCGGCGGCAAGAACGTCGTCAACGGTAACCAGGGCTTCTTCGTTAACCCGCGCGACCGGACGGTCACGCCCGTCAACATGGCGAACTTCAACAACATCGGCATCGTCCGCCGCGTCCCCCATGTGATGCTGCTCGCGCTCCACGACAACGGCGCGGCCACGCTCCGCTACCTCGGCGAGGACACCTTCGACGGCCGCCGCCACCACGTCGTCACCGCCGCCTCCTCGAACGGCATCCAGTGGTCGCTCTACTTCGACGCCGCGACGGGCCTCCTGTCGAAGTACGAGATCGTCGTCAGCGACAACCTCGCCGGCGACGCCGTGCAGGAGTGGGTCTTCCCCGCCTACCGCACCGTCGGCGGGCTGAAGGTTCCCGCCGGCCGCGTCACGCGCCGCGCCGGCGAGGTCATCGAGGAGGCCACCTACGACGACGTGCGGCTGAACACGAAGCCACCCGAGAGCGCGTTCGCCAAGCCCGAAGGGCACGAGGAGCTGCCGACGCCCACACCAGCGCCGACGCGCGAGACGAAGCTCGCCGAAGGCGTCTACCTCTTCGAGAGCGGGGCCAACTCGCTCGTCGTCGAGTTCGACACCTACCTCCTCGTCGTCGAGCCTTACGCGGGCGGGCGCGGCGCGAAGCAGACAATCGCGAAGGCGAAGGAGATGTTCCCCGGCAAGCCCGTCAAGTACGTCGTCGTCACGCACTACCACGACGACCACTCGGGCGGGGCGCGCGCGTACGTGGCCGAGGGCGCGGCCATTGTGACGACGCCCGCCAACCGGCAGTTCTTCGAGCGGATGGCGGCCGCGACCTTCACCGTCGCGCCCGACGACCAGACGCGCGCGAAGAAGAAGCCCGTCTTCGAGTTCGTGCGCGGCAAGCGAGTCTTCACCGACGGCAGGCAGACCGTCGAGGTGATCGACATCGGCCCCGGCCCGCACGCGAGCGAGATGCTGGTCGCCTACCTGCCGAAGGAGAAGATGGTCTTCCAGGGCGACCTCGTCAACCTCCCCAACAGCGGCAAGTGGATGCCCTCGACCGTCAACGACTCGACCGTCCACTTCGTCGAAGCCCTCTCGCGCCTCAACCTCGACGTGAAGCGCGTCGCCGCCGTCCACGGCCCCGCGACGAGCATCGAAGACCTCCGCCAGGCGGTCGAACGCAAGCGCGCGGCGAAGTAAGAAAAAGCCGTCAATCGTCAATCGAAATCCCGAGCGCCGCCGTCACCTGAACCACTCAAGCGACGGCGGCGCTCGGCGCGCCTTGACGATTCACGATTGACCATTCACGGCTTTTTACGGTTTACGATTTACGGCCTTTACCTCTTATAATTTCCGCCATGAGTCTGAAGCAGAGAATTGTCGGCGACATGACGGCGGCGATGAAGGCGAAGGACGCGCCGCGCACGTCGACGCTGAGGATGGTGAAGGCCGCCGTGCAGAACCGCGAGATCGAGAAGGGCGGCGAGCTGACGGAGGAGGAGCTGACGCGGGCCTTACAGTCGCTCGTCAAGCAGCGGCGCGACTCGGTCGAGCAGTACGAGAAGGCGGGGCGTGAGGAGTTGGCCGAGAAGGAGCGGGCCGAGATCGCCGTCATCGAGGAGTACCTGCCGCGGGCCGCCACACGCGAGGAGATCGAGCGGGCCGTCGAGGAGGCCGTGGCCGAGACGTGCGCGTCCACCATGAAGGAGATGGGCGCGGTGATGAAGGCCGCGCAGGCGCGGCTCGCCGGGCGCTCGGCGGACGGGCGCACGGTGAGCGAAATCGTGAAGGCCCGGCTCTCCGGCAACTGAAAAAGTTGCGGGTCGCGGGTTCCGAGTTAAAGGGATTTTTGATTTTAGATTTTGGATTTTTGATTATGGGAGGGCTGCGAGCTTCGCCTCCTCTTTCAATCGCCAATCAAAAATCTAAAATCCAAAATGCCCTGACTCGAAACCCGCGACCCGCAACTTTTGGCTGCGGTTGTAGG
>JALZHT010000627.1 GCA_030860645.1 Acidobacteriota bacterium | reverse complement strand
CGCTCCCTCGCGTGCGCCAGCGAGCGCGCGAACCTCGCCTCGTCGAACGGCTTCAGGAGGTAGTCGAGGGCGTGCACCTCGAAGGCGCGGATGGCGTACTGCTCGAAGGCGGTCGTGAAGACGACGAGCGGCCGGCGCGCGGGGCCGAGTTCCTCCAGCACCGCGAAGCCGTCCATCTCGGGCATCTGCACGTCGAGGAAGAGAAGGTCGGGCGAAAGCTCGCCGACGGCGGCGACCGCCGCGCGGGTGCCGAACACGAAGCACTCGGTCAAGCTGTTGGATGCCAGCCGGTTGGCGCCGTGGAGCCCGGTACAGGCTGTCTCACCCACCGCGTAGAGGCCGGGGAGCGTCGTGCGGCCTTCGAGGTCGGTGCGAACGCCGCCCATGACGTAATGGGCGGCCGGCGAGACGGGGACGGGTTCGCGCGCGAGGTCGAGGCCGTAGCGGAGGCAGGTCGAGTAGATTTTGGGGAAGCGGCGGCGGAGGTGGCGCGCGTCGAAGGCCGTCATGTCGAGGTAGGCCGTGCGCGTCGCGGTGCGCTCCATCTCGGCGACGATGGAGCGCGTGACGATGTCGCGCGGGGCCAACTCCGCCCGCTCGTGGTAGCGCGGCATGAAGCGCCGGCCCTCGGCGCTCAGCAGCACCCCGCCCTCGCCGCGCAGCGCCTCGGAGAGCAGGAAGCGCGGCGCGCCTTCAAGGTTCAGGGCCGTCGGGTGGAACTGGACGAACTCCATGTCCGAAAGCTCCGCGCCCGCGCCGTAAGCCATCGCCATGCCGTCGCCGGTGGCGACCGCCGGGTTCGTCGTGTGCTGGAAGAGCTGGCCCGCGCCGCCCGTGGCGAGCACCACGCCGCGCGCCCGCAGGGTGCGCGGGGCGCGCACCAGAGGGTCGAGGTAGCGGACGCCGCGGCAGCGGCCGTCTTCGACGACGAGGCTCTCGGTCTCGGCGTGCGCGAGGAAGGAGATGTTCGGCTCGCGGCCCGCGCGGGCGAGGAGCGCGCGCACGATCTCGCGGCCCGTCGCGTCGCCGTGCGCGTGGAGGATGCGCGGGCGCGAGTGCGCGGCCTCGCGCGTGAAGAGGAGCCGGCCGCCCTCGCGGTCGAACTCCGCGCCCCACTCGATAAGCTCGCGGATGTAGCGCGGCCCCTCCTCGACTAAAACCTCGACGGCCCGCTCGTCGCACAGCCCCGCGCCCGCGGCCAGCGTGTCCTCCTCGTGCAAAGACGCCCCGTCGTCCTCCGCCAGAGCCACCGCGATGCCGCCCTGCGCGTACTCCGTGTTCGACTCCTCGCGCCGGTCTTTCGTCAAGACCGTCACCCCGGCCCCGGCGCGCGCCAGCTCCACGGCCGCGCGCAGCCCCGCGATGCCGCTGCCGACGACGATGAAATCAGTCTCCAGTGCCATAACAGCAAGTAGACAGTAGCCAGTAGAAAAACTTTCCTCGGCGCATCGTCAGCGTAGCGGCGTCGGCGCTCTTGACGCGGGGCGCTACTGGCTACTGTTTCCCGGGATTTTAGCAAGGCGAGGTGAGGCGGACAATGTTGCGTGTCTTGGCCGCCGCGCGCTAAAATTCGCTCGCATCTTAAACGTTCCCCTGAACTATTCGAGCATACTCTGAGGGCCGGAGCGCCGCACGCGTGCGCCCTGCGGTGTGCCCGCGCGCCCGGCTACCTGAACGGAGGGAGAGATGACCATGCTTTGGAAACGCCTGCTGGCGGCCACGCTCGCCGCGATGTTATGCGCGCCGGCGCTCCCGGCGCTCGCGCAGAGGAGGACGCAGCGCCGGGGCGGCGCGAAGCCCGCGGCGGGCCGCGTGCTGCCGCCCATCAAGTACGAGCAGTTCTTTCTGCCTAACGGCCTGCGCGTCATCCTCCACGAGGATCACTCGACGCCCATCGTCGCCGTCAACGTCTGGTATCACGTCGGCTCGAAGAACGAGGTGCCCGGCCGCACCGGCTTCGCACACCTCTTCGAGCACATGATGTTCCAGGGGTCGAAGAACTACAACAGCGACTTCTTCAAGCCGATGCAGGAGGCCGGGGCCGTCCTGAACGGCTCGACCAACCCCGACCGCACCAACTACTGGGAGGTGCTGCCGAAGAACTTCCTCGAACTCGCCCTCTTCATGGAGGCCGACCGCATGGGCGGCCTCCTCGAAGCGATGACCGAGGAGAAGCTCGCCAACCAGCGCGACGTGGTCAAGAACGAGAAGCGTCAGCGCCTCGACAACCAGCCTTACGGGATGGTCTCGGCGCGCATCGCCGAGGCCATGTACCCGCCCTCGCACCCGTACCACTGGCTGACCATCGGCTCGCTCGAAGACCTGACGGCCGCCTCGATGGACGACGTGAAGGACTTCTTCCGCCGCTACTACGTGCCGAACAACGCGAGCCTCGTCGTCGCCGGCGACTTCGACCCGCGCGAGGCCCGCCGCCTCGTCGAGAAGCACTTCGGCCCCATCCCGAAGGGGGCCGCCGTCGCGCCCGTCAGCGTCCCGGCGGCGAGGCTCGACAAAGAGGTGAGGATCGAGATGGACGACCGCGTCCAGTTGCCGCGCGTCTACATGGTCTGGCACACGCCGGCGGCCTTCGCGAAGGACGAGGCGGCGCTCGACACGCTCGCCGAAATCCTCGGCGGCGGCAAATCCTCCCGCCTCTACAAGTCGCTCGTCTACGACAAGCAGATCGCGCAGTCGGTCTCGGCCTTTAACTTGACGCGCGAACTCTCCGGACAGTTCCAGATCGTCGTCACGGGCAAGCCGGGCACCACCCCGGCGCAGCTCGAAGAGGCGGTCAAGGCCGAGCTGGCGCGGCTCAAGACCGAGCCGCCGACGCCGGCCGAGCTGGAGCGCTCCTACAACTCGCGCGAGGCGAGCTTCGTCTACGGCCTGCAAACCATCGGCGGCTTCGGCGGCAAGGACGACCAGCTCAACAGCTACGCGACCTTCCTCAACAACCCCGGCTACTTCGAGCAAGACCTCGCGCGCTACCGCGCCGTGAAGCTCACGGACCTGCGCCGCGTCGCCGACGCCTACCTGAACGACAAGCGGCTGGTGCTTTCGGTCGTGCCGCGCGCGGGCGCGGG
>JALZHT010000626.1 GCA_030860645.1 Acidobacteriota bacterium | reverse complement strand
GGGCAGCGAGGCGCGCCTCGTCATCGCGGGACACGGGCCGGGCCGCGACTCGACAGGCGCGGCGGCGGAGAGGCTGCGCGCCGCGGGGCTGAGCGTGTCGGAGTTCGTCCGCGAGGGCGACCCGGCGCACGTCCTCATCGCCGAGGCCGAGGGGTGGGACGCCGACTCCATCTTCGTCGGCACGAGGGGGCTGCACGGCTTCCAACACCTGCTGCACGGCAGCGTCGCGTCGGCGGTGGCCGCGCGCGCGCAGTGCTCGGTCGAGGTGGCGCGTACGGCGCGGGGCGCGGGCCCGCAGGAGTCGAAGGGAGAATACGCCCATGCTGGTTGAAACCGTCCCCCCAAAAAGTGCTGACGCGGGGCCGGGCCCCGACGGTGCCGGGTCAGTACGGGAGTGGCACGCGCTCACGGCCGAGGAGGGCTTCGCGAGGCTTCGGTCCGGCCCGCGCGGCCTGACGGACGCCGAGGCCGCGCGCCGCCTCGGGGAGTACGGCCCGAACGAGCTACAGGCCGCGGGCCGAATCTCTCCGTGGGCGATCCTGCTCGAACAGTTCAAGAACGTCCTCATCATCATCCTGCTGCTGGCGACGGCGCTCTCGGCCTTCCTCGGCCACGGGGTCGAGGCAGTCGCCATCACCGTGATCGTGCTCTTCGCGGTCGTGCTCGGCTTCGTGCAGGAGTACCGCGCCGAGCGCGCCATCGAGGCGCTGCGCGAGATGGCCGCGCCCAACGCGACCGCCGTGCGCGACGGATGTGAGAAGCGCGTCCCCGCGCGTGAGCTTGTCCCCGGCGACTTGATTCTGCTCGCGACGGGCGACAAGGTTCCGGCCGACGTGAGGCTCGTCGAGGCGGTGAACCTACAGACGGTGGAGGCCGCGCTGACGGGCGAGTCGGCGCCGGTCGAGAAGCACACGGAGCGGCTCGCGGACGAGGGGCTCCCGACCGGCGACCGGAAGAACATGGCCTACGCCGGCACGGCCGTCACCTACGGGCGCGGCCGCGCGCTCGTCGTCGCCACGGGGATGGCGACCGAGTTCGGCAAGATCGCGCGGATGCTCGAAGAGGTCGAGACGACGCGGACGCCCTTACAGGCGAACCTCGACCGCGTGGGCAAGGCGCTGGCGCGCGCCGCGGTTGTCGTCGTCCTCGTCATCGTCGGCCTCGGGCTCTTCCGCGGCCAGCCCTTCGTCGAGATGCTCATCTTCGGCGTGGCGCTCGCGGTCGCGGTCGTCCCCGAGGCGCTGCCCGCGGTCGTCACCATCTCGCTCGCCCTCGGCGTCAAGCGGATGGTCAGGCGCAACGCGCTCGTGCGCCGGCTCCCGGCGGTCGAGACCCTGGGCAGCACCTCCGTCATCTGCTCGGACAAGACGGGCACGCTGACCAAAGACGAGATGACGGCGCGCCGCCTGTACGTCGGCGGCCAGGTGTTCGACATCTCGGGCACGGGCTACGAGCCGACGGGGACGTTCTCGCGGGACGGGTCGGAGGTCGAGCCGGGCGAAACCCTTCGGCTCCTGCTACGCGCGGCGGCGCTCGCCTCGGACGCGCGCGTCGAGCGGAGCGAGGCCGGCGGCAAGTGGGAGGTCAAAGGCGACCCGACCGAGGGCGCGCTGGTCGTGGCCGCGGCCAAGGCCGGCTTCGACAAGGCGGAACTCGACGCGCGGTTCCCGCGGGTCTCAGAGATTCCGTTCACGTCGGAGACCAAGCGGATGACGACGCTGCACCAGACGGCGGACGGCGTGACGGCGTACTCGAAGGGGGCGCCGGAGGTCATCGTCGGGTCGTGCGCGTATCACCTGACGGCAGCAGGGGAGGAGCCGCTCGACGACGCGCGCCGGGCCGAGGTGCTTGAGGCCGCACGGAGGATGGCGGGCGAGGCCCTGAGAGTCCTGGCCGTCGCGCACAAGCGGGACGCCGCGGTCGAGACGGCCGAAACTCACATGACGCTGCTCGGGCTCGTCGGGATGATTGACCCGCCGAGGCCCGAGGCGAAGGCGGCCGTCCGCGAGTGCGAAGAGGCGGGCATCAAGGTCGTCATGATTACGGGCGACCACCCGCTCACCGCCAAGGCCGTCGCCGAGGAGCTGGGGCTCAGCAAGGGGGGCCGGGTCGTCACCGGCCCGGAGCTGGAGGAGATGAGCGACGAGGAGTTGGAGCGCGCGGCCGACTCCGTCGAGGTGTGCGCACGCGTCTCGCCGGCGCACAAGCTGCGCGTCGTTACCGCCCTCCAGAAGCGCGGGCAGGTCGTCGCCATGACGGGCGACGGTGTCAACGACGCCCCGGCATTGAAGAAAGCCGACATCGGCATCGCGATGGGCATCACCGGCACCGACGTCTCCAAGGAGGCGGCCGCGATGACGCTCACCGACGACAACTTCGCCTCCATCGTCGCCGCGGTCGAGGAGGGGCGCGGCATCTTCTCGAACATCAAGAAGTACCTGATGTACCTGCTCTCGTCGAACGTCGGCGAGATCGGGCTGATGGCCGGGGCGGCGCTCGCGGGGCTGCCGATACCCTTGAGCGCGGTGCAAATCCTCTACGTTAACCTCGCCACCGACGGGCTGCCCGCGCTCGCCCTGGCCGTAGACCCGCCCGAGGACGACCTGATGCGGCGTCCGCCGCGCGAGCAAAAGTCGGGCATCTTCACGCGTCCCGTCGTCGTGCTCATGCTGGTCGGGGGGCTGTGGTCGGCTGTGGTTAACTTAGGGCTGTTCGTCTGGGCCTTGAACTCGGGCCGGAGCGTTCAGGAGGCGATGACGATGACGTTCGTCTCGCTCGTCCTGATCCAGTTCTTCAAGGCGTACAACTTCCGCTCTGACCGCCACTCGGTGCTGCGCCGCCCCTTCGCGAACAAGTGGCTCAACCTCGCCATCGCCTGGGAGTTGGTTATGCTGGGGTTGATTCTGTACGTGCCGTTCCTGGAGAGGGTCTTCGGCGTCTACGGGCTGCCGCTTATTGACTGGTTAATCATCGTCGCCGCGGCCCTGACAGTCTCGCCCGTCCTCGAACTGGCGAAGTGGGCCGAGCGGCGCGGGTGGCTCGGAGAACTCCGTTAGGGGTAGAGTTCCAACGTGCGTCGGCGCGGGG
>JALZHT010000625.1 GCA_030860645.1 Acidobacteriota bacterium | reverse complement strand
TGCCGGCTCCGGTCAGAGTCCCCGGCCGGAGAGCGTCAGGGCTTGAGGACGATCTTGATGCAGTCGTCCTCCTTGTTCGAGAAGATGTCGAAGCCCTGCGGCGCTTCGTCGAGCCGCATCCGGTGCGTGATGACGAACGAGGGGTCTATCTCGCCCCGCTCGATCCTTTCGAGCAGCCCGCCCCAGTAGCGCTGGACGTGACACTGCCCGGTCTTCATCGTCAGGCTGCGGTTCATAAACGACCCCATCGGGAACTTGTCGATGAGGCCGCCGTAGACGCCGATGACCGAGACCGTGCCGCCGTTGCGGCAGGCCATGATGGCCTCGCGCAGGGCGATGGGCCGATCCGTCTCGCCCATCACGGCCTGCTTCGCCCGGTCGTAGGCGTAGACGATGCCGTGCCCGCCGTGCGCTTCGAGGCCGACGGCGTCGATGCAGGCGTCGGGGCCGCGCCCGCCCGTCATCTCCATCAGCGCGTCGTACGTGTTCTGCTCCTCGTAGTTGATCGTGTCGTCGGCCCGCGCCCCGCTGCGCGCCATCTCCAGCCTCTCGGGGAAGCGGTCAATGCCGATGACGCGCTCGGCCCCGAGGAGGCGCGCGCTCGCCATCGCGAACTGCCCTACGGGGCCGCAGCCCCACACCGCGATGGTGTCGCCCGGCTGGATGTCGCACATCTCCGCGCCCATGTAGCCCGTGGGGAAGATGTCGGAGAGGAACAAGACCTGCTCGTCCGGCATCCCCTCGGGCACTTTGAGCGTGCCCACGTCGGCGAAGGGCACGCGCGCGTACTCGGCCTGCCCGCCGGCGAAGCCGCCCGTCAGGTGCGAGTAGCCGTAGATGCCGCACGGGCTGTGGCCGAACAGCTTCTCGGCCATCCAGGCGTTCGGGTTCGAGTTCTCGCAGAGCGTGTAAAGCTGCTGCTGGCAGAAGAAGCAACTGCCGCACGAGATCGGGAAGGAGACGACCACGCGGTCGCCGACCTTCCGGTTCTTCACGTCGGGGCCGACCTCGACGAGTTCGCCCATGAACTCGTGGCCGAGGATGTCGCCCTTCTCCATCGTCGGCATGAAGCCGTTATACAGGTGCAGATCGGAGCCGCAGATCGCCGTCGAAGTGACACGGACGATGGCGTCGCGCCGGTTCAGGATTTTCGGGTCGGGAACCTGCTCGACCCGCACGTCCCGTTTGCCGTACCAACAGTTAGCCCTCATTACTTCCCCCCTTTTCGGAAATTAACTGACCCTCAGAAGCCTCCGCCGCCGGCGCGCTTCACGCGGCCCCGCCGCCTCGCGCCGCCCCGAGTTCTTCTCCCGAAGGGGGCTGCGCCGGGCGCTGGGTGAGCAGCCCGTTGTCCCAGACCGTGCCCTCCGAGACGACGACCTCGCCCGTCTCCACCACCTGCTTGAAGCAGCGCAGGGCCTCCTGCGCCTGCTGCCCCGGCTCCTTGCCGAAGAGCGTGGCGACGGCCGCGCCGAGGGCGCCGCCCGGCGGGTTGTATTCCATCTCGACCCGGACGATGGTGCCGCGGTTGCCCGGCGCGGGCTCGAACCTGACCGACCCGGAGTTGTCCACGTCCGCGCCCTCCAGAGAGCGCCACGCGATCAACTCGTTGGGCCGGTCTTCGGTGATCTCGGCGTCCCACTCGACGGTCGTCCCGGCCGGGGCCTTCGCCACCCAGTGCGAGCGGCCCTCGCCCGTCACCCGGACGGATTCGAGGTTGCGCATGATGCGCGGCAGGTTCTGGAAGTCGCGCCAGAACTGGTAAAGCTCCTCGGGGGGGCGGTTGATGATGATGCTGTTCCTCACTTGCTTTGTACCTCCCGTTGTCGTGCCTTCCTCGCTGCCGAGCTGCTGCGCGCAGAGCACGTCGAGCGCCGTCAACGCGAGCACGTTCGCCGTGGCGAACGCGACCCGGCCCTTGTCCGAGTCGGGCGAGGCGAAAGCCGCGCCGAGGGCGGCGAGGTCTAAGGCGTCGCCGACGACCCTCGACCACACCGCGCCGGCCGGCCTCCGGCCCTGCGAGAAGATAGCGATGCCGTGGGCGATCTCGCGCAAGCCCATCAGGCGTATGAATCCGGTGTGACGGCCCCGCACGCCCGCGACCTTCGCCACGCCGCGCGGCGTCAGAAGCTCGGCCAGCCCGAGGCCGATGCTGACCCACCCGAGGCCGTAGGCCAGCCGCTCCGGGTTGACGTTCTGTAACGCGCCCTGCCGCGACCCGTTCCCGTCCTGCCCGCCCGCCGGCCGCGGCCGTTCCCGCGGGGACTCGCCCTGTGACTCGCCCCGCTGCTCTCTCTCCAGCGCTTGCCTTTGCGTCGCCATCCTTGTTCCCTCCCGGTGAAAGTTTGTTCGTCCGACTTTGCCCCGCCCGTCAAAGGGGGCCGAAAAGGAAGAGGGTGAGACTTTCGCCTGCCGAAAGTCTCACCCTCTTCTCACGTTCGTTTGTCGGCGGGGCGCGTCCGACACGCGCGGGCGGGCCGCCGACCCGTCCCGCCAGGAGCCGGCCGTAGGCGGATTACTACCCCCATGTTAAAACCCCCCGGGGCGGCGGCCCGCCGTCACGCGCGACATCGCCCGCGGACGCCGCCCCGATCAGATAGCGTCAACCCGAGGTGTTCAAAATGGGGCTTCTGCCGAAAGACCCCGATCTCGAAGCCTGCCCGCGTTGAGACTCTGAATTGTCTGCCGCCGCTTTGTATGCCGCCATTGTAATACGCGCGCCGGTTCCGGGTCTGTACGCAATAAGACCAAAAGAAGTAGACAGTGGACAGTAGAAAAAACCTTCTCTGGCGAAGCGTTCGGGTGTCAGCGTCAGCCGCCTTGAGGCGGAGCCTACCGGCTACTTCTTCCTGTAAACCTCCGCGGCGCTGACGCCGCCGACGAAGATTTCGCGTTCGAGGGTGAAGTCGCGCCCCGAACGGACGGCGCGCTGCTCGTCGCGGTTCTCGAAGTAGGTGCGGCCGCGCTGGAGGATGACGTAGAGGGGGGCGGGCGCGACGCCCGCGTCGAAGCGCGGGTCGGAGATGACCTCGGAGCGGAGGTCGGGGCGGCCGAAGCGCGCGAGGTAGTGGCGGGCGACGCCCGGCGTC
>JALZHT010000055.1:292-11204 GCA_030860645.1 Acidobacteriota bacterium | reverse complement strand
CGCCAAGACGGTCGGCGGCCTGTCGGTGGCGGCGCTGCGCCGCACGGTCATTGACCGCATGGTGGCGGCCGGCGGCTGGGTGACGAACGACTACGTGCGCGAGGCGCACGGCCGCCGCGTCTTCGTCGTGCTCGCGCAGACGGGCGCGCCCGCCTCGCCCTCGAAGTCTCTGACCTTCTACTTCACCGAAGTTGACGGCCGGGTCTACAGCCTCGCCACGACCGCGCCGGTCGAGTTGGCCGCGCCCTTCGCCGCCGGTTCCGAGCAGTTCATGGCCTCGCTCCGCCCGGCGGGCAGCCGCAACCTCGCCACCCAGAAGTAAACCCGCGACCCGAGGGGCGGGCCTGCCGCCGCGGCGCCCGCCCTCCCCGACCACGCTCCGCCCAGACCAACACACAGGTAAAGGTTTATGACCGGACAGGAAACCCCACAGGAGCCGCTCTCGCTCTCCGACCTGCTGAAGAAGCTGATCGAGATGGGCGGGTCCGACCTCCACCTGACGACGAACACGGCGCCGATGGTGCGCGTCGACGGCCACCTCCGCCCCGTCGAGGGCCTGCGCCCGCTCAACCCGGCCGACACGAAGGCGCTCGCCTACAGCGTCCTGACCGACGCGCAGAAGCACCGCTTCGAGGAGGCGCTGGAGCTGGACTTCTCCTTCGGCGTCCGCGGCCTCTCGCGCTTCCGCGCCAACCTCTTCAACCAGCGCGGCGCGGTCGGGGCGGTCTTCCGCGCCATCCCCTACGAGATCAAGTCGTTCGACGACCTCGGCCTGCCGCCCGTCGTCTCGCAGCTCTGCGAGCGGCCTCGGGGCCTCATCCTCGTCACCGGCCCGACCGGCTCCGGCAAGTCGACGACCCTGGCCGCCATGATCGACAAGGTCAACCGCGAGCGCCACGAGCACATCGTGACCATCGAAGACCCCATCGAGTTCCTCCACTCGCACAAGTCTTGCATCGTCAACCAGCGCGAGGTCGGGGCCGACACGCGCGGCTTCGCCGACGCCCTGCGCACGGCGCTGCGCCAGGACCCGGACGTGGTGCTCGTCGGCGAGATGCGCGACCTGGAGACCATCGAGAGTGCCCTGCGCATCGCCGAGACCGGCCACCTCACCTTCGCCACGCTCCACACCAACTCGGCCGCCTCGACCATCAACCGCATCATCGACGTCTTCCCCTCCTCGGCCCAGGCGCAGATCCGCGCCCAGCTCTCGCTCGTCCTCGAAGGCATCCTCTGCCAGTCGCTGATCCCGCGGGCCGACGGGCGCGGGCGCTGCATGGCGCTCGAAATCCTCGTCCCCAACGCGGCCATCCGCAACCTGATCCGCGAGGACAAGGTGCACCAGATTTACTCGATGATGCAGACGGGCCAGGGCAAGTTCGGCATGCAGACCTTCAACCAGGCGCTCGCCTCGCTCTACCACAAGCGGCTCATCTCGCTCGACGTCGCCATGCAGCGCTCTTCGAACGCCGACGAGCTGCGCGAGCTGATCGAGCACGGCGCCGGCGTCAACACCGGCAACGGCGCGGCCCGCCCCGGCGGCCACCCCTCGCCCTACGCCCAGGGCCGCCCCGTCGGCACCCGGCCCAACGTGAGATAGGGAATTTTCGATTTTGATTTGCGATTGTTGATGTGGTTTTCCGTCCCCGGTTAAAGACAAAAACTGAAAACCCCAACCGCAAATCAAAAATCTGAAATCAAAAATCCCAGGAGTTGTTCATGCCCACGTACGTTTTCAAAGGTCGCAACCGGCTCGGCGAGGTGATCGTCGGCGAGCGCATGGCGGACAGCCGCGAAGTCCTGCGGCAGCTCCTGCGGCGCGAGCAGGTCATGCTCACCTCGGTCAAGGAGAAGGGGCGCGAGGTGGCCGTCCCCAAGTTCGGCGGCCGCAAGAAGGCGAAGGCCAAGGAGCTGGCGATCTTCACGCGCCAGTTCTCGGTGATGATCGACGCGGGCCTCCCGCTCGTGCAGTGCCTCGACATCCTCTCGCAGCAGCAGGAGAACAAGTTCTTCGCGCAGGTGCTCACGCAGGTGCGCCAGGACGTCGAGGAGGGCTCGACGCTGGCGGCCGCCATGGCGCGCCACCCGAAGGCCTTCGACCAGCTCTTCGTCAACATGATCGAGGCGGGCGAGACGGGCGGCATCCTCGACCTCATCCTCCAGCGCCTCTCCTCCTACATCGAGAAGATCGTGAAGCTGCGGCGCGACGTGGTGTCCGCGATGATCTACCCGGCGGCGGTCGTCGTCATCGCCGTCGGCGTCATCGCCGTCATCATGGTCTTCGTCATCCCGTCGTTCCAGAGCATCTTCCAGGGCCTGCTCGGGCCAGGCGAGCAGCTCCCGCTCCCGACCCGCATCGTCGTCTCGATCAGCGAGTTCCTGGCCGGCCTCGGCGGGCTCATCATCCTCGGCGCGCTCATCGCCGTGGCGCTGGTCATACGCTTCTACTACCGGACGCCCCGGGGGCGCCGGCAGATCGACTACCTGCTGCTGAAGGTGCCGCTCGTCGGCACGATCCTGCGCAAGATCGCGGTCGCCCGCTTCTCGCGCACGCTCGCCACGCTGCTCTCCTCCGGGGTGCCCATCCTCCAGGCGCTCGACATCACGGCGCGCACGGCCGGCAACGTCATCCTCGAAGAGGCGATCACGAAGATCCGCTTCGGCGTCGAGCGCGGCGAGTCGGTGGTCGAGCCGCTGAAGGCGAGCGACGTCTTCCCTAACATGGTCATCCAGATGGTCGGCATCGGCGAGCAGACCGGCGCGCTCGACGCCATGCTCGGCAAGATCGCTGACTTCTACGAGCAGGAGGTGGACGCGGCCATCGCCGGCCTCCTCACGCTCATCGAGCCGATCATGATCGGCTTCCTCGGCGTCACCATCGGCTCCATCGTCGTCGCCATGTACCTCCCCCTCTTCACCCTCATCGGCAAGATGTCACAGCAGTGACCCTGCCCTGCGTCGGAACCATAACCTTCAGCTCAGGTTCTTAATACTATTAGCAGCGGTGACCGCCCCCTCTTCGCTGAGATTGAAAAGTTCATACATGCAGCACTGCCGGATATCGGTGTGTTACAGACACCACTGACTAACAATAATACCGAAGTCTCATTTCGTGCGCCGGACGGAGGCTACCGCATCCGCTTACCTGATATGGGTGGTGGGATTGAACAACTGCTGATGGTAGCGACCGTGCTGCTTACAACTGGGGATGAATGCACGCTTTTTCTGGAGGAGCCCGAAAGCCATCTTCACGCGGGGGCACAGCGATTCCTGAACGAAAAGCTCGGTGCCGGAAATAGGCAGGTGTTTATTAGCACCCACTCTCCGGTGTTTGTTAATTCGCCCCATAGCAGAGGCTTGTATCAAACCAAATTTGACCGGGGGCGGACAACAATTGCTCGTCTTAAAGATACGGATTCTTTAAGCATCGCTTTGGAAGATATCGGCAGCCGTAACAGCGATGTACTTTTAAGCGATGCCGTCCTGTTCGTTGAAGGCCCCGGTGACAAACGGGTGTTTGAAATCTGGAGTGACACACTCGGCCTTAGCTTGGAGAAGCAGAATGTCACGATAGTTCCTATGGGCGGCGGTGACGAGGCCGCACGAGGAACCCGCATTCGCAGCGAGGTACTTGAGGGAATATCGCAAAAGTCGCCGGTGCCTCACCTATTCATTCTTGATCGTGACGAGCGTAGTAAAGCTGAGGTCAGTAGGTTACAAAGCTCCCTGCACCAGAACGTATATTTGCTTGAGAGAAGAGAGTTGGAGAATTATCTCCTCGTGCCTCGGGCGCTTCTAGCTGCGATCCGTTCTAAACATTTAAATGATGCAACCATAGCTAGAAAAGTTGAGGCCGTATCTGAGCCGGATGTAGATAAAATGATTTTATTAAAAGCATCTGGTTTACGTGAACTCGTATTGTTGAAGCGCATACGAGCAGAGATCGCAGGCTTAAAAGGTGGATTGCTAGGACGTGAGTCTATTGCCAGACTTACTCACAAAGTGAACCATAAAAATTTCCCGCAAAAAATCCGTAGAGAAATAGAATCTCGTGTAACACAGCATTTATTGAGTCTAAATATTAACAAGGTTGTGGAAGAAGAGACCGCATCTCTGGACTGGTCGGGGCCTATGCAATGGCTGCTATTTGCCCCTGGCGAGGAGGTTATAAGTGCTATATTCCATGAATTCGGGTCGGAGTACAGCAAACCGAATGACACGATCCGTATTGCACGAGAGATGACCGCCGATGAAATAGCGCCGGCGCCGGCCCCTCTTTGAAGAGCTTGTTAAAGACAGCCGCCGTCTTCACGTCAAAAATCTTCCGTCCTTTGCCGAAAAGACTAAATCCTGCTACGCCGTGGCGCGGGCCTGTGTCCTTGCCTGCTTCGCCGAACTTAGAAGTCCAGTGAGAGGCCGAGTTGCGCGCCGAGGCGCGGGCTGGCGGCGAAGCGCCCGCCGATGACGCCGAAGTCGAGAGACAGGTTATCGCGCAGACGGTAGTTGCCGCCGCCCTGCGCCTGCAACTGCCCCTTGCCGAGGTCGGAGTTGCGTGCGAAGGCGCCCGTCACCTCCGCGCCGAGGTCGAGGCGCGGCGTGAACTTCCTGACGAGGGAGGTGCCGCCCGTGAAGACGGCGCCGCGCGTCCCGAGGCCGACCGCGCCGGTCAGGGCGTTGCCCGAGAAGATCACGCCGCCGTTCAGGCGCCACGTCGAAGACTTCGTCAGGGTCTTTTGCAGGACGCCGTTCAACGTGAAGTCGGCGATGCCGGAGCCGAGCTGGTGCCGGGCGTCCCCCGTCGGCAGCTCGACGCTGAAGCTCGCGGCGAGCGCCGGACGGCGCGAGCCGTCGCGCTCCCTGAGAAAGTTGTACTTGACCGAGAGGTTCGAGTCTCCGAGGCCGAAGGCGGTGCGCGGGGCCGCCTCGCGCGCGTTGAAGATGGCGATGAGCGGCGCCTCGATACCGACCTCGACATTCTCCAGCAGCCCGTAGGCCAGCTCGAAGCTCGCGGTGTTCTGCTTCAGGTTGGGGAACGCCGCAGGCTGGAGCAGGTCGAACTCGTCGCTGAATTCGAAGTGGAATTTACCCCTACCGGTCACGTCCGCGTCGTCGGTGACGAAGGGCTGTTGCGCGCGGGCCGGCGGCGCAGGCGCGAGGAGGAGACAGACGAGCCCGAAGATAATCCTCCGACGTGGTCTCCCTCCTCGCCGTAAAATGGTTTCGGTGCGGGTAGCTCTCAAAGTATGCTTGTCGAAAGCGTCACGGTTAAAAATGGCTGTAGCGGCGGTCAAGGCCGTGTCTGCTGCCTATATGATTGCGGCGAGACGCTGGTCAGCCTGAGGAACACCGCCGCGAAGCGGCGTGGGCTGCCGAATCCGACGCGACGCGCGACCTCCTCGGGAGGAAGTTCGCCGCTCATGAGAAGGGGCTTTGCCTTCTCGACGCGCCGCTCATCCACGTACTGGTGTACGGCCTTCCCCGTCGCCGCCTTGAAGGCGCGCGCGAACCGGGGCGGGCTGAGGCCCGCCGCCCGGGCGATCTCGGCCAGAGAGAGGTCGCGCTCAAGGGAGTCGTTGATGAAGTCAATCGCGCCGCTCAGCACGTAATCCGACATGCCGCCCGTCTGCCCCTGACCGGCCCGCGGCGAGGCCGAGTAATGCCTGACGAGGTGAACGGACAGGGTGCCGACAAGGGCGTCCACGTAGGGGCGACCGCCGGCGGGTCCTGTTTGTAACTCTCTCAGCAGGTCATTGAGCATCTGCGCCGCGAGCGGATCGGCCGCCCCGATGCGGGGCGTAATCTCCGGGCGGCCGGCGCTCACGACGCACGCGGCGGCGCGCTCAA
Source organism: Acidobacteriota bacterium (assembly GCA_030860645.1). Taxonomy (GTDB): domain Bacteria; phylum Acidobacteriota; class Blastocatellia; order Pyrinomonadales; family Pyrinomonadaceae; genus QHXN01. The sequence continues at coordinate 5,360 of JALZHT010000055.1, read as the reverse complement.
TCGCCGACGGCCGGAGGCACAACAGGAGGAACTCGCAGGGCTCGACGTACGCGCCGTCAATACTGAACCCGTAAGGGAAGACGCTCACGTCCCCGGGCATGAGGCGGTAGCGACGGCGCCTCCCGCCCCGCGTTATTTCCGCCTTAAACGGCCCGCCGAGGGCGACCAAGATGCCGTACACGGTCGAGGATAGAGGCGGCACTTCGAAGGCGGGCTGGCGGTGGTGCTCCAGGACGAACCCTTCCCGGCCCGTTCCCGCACTTGAAAACGCAGGCGGAAGTATCGGCAGACCGCTCGATTCGCTGTTGTGGAGGTTATCGCGGCGGCCATCACTCATCGCTTCCCCCTGTCCGTTACGGAACAGGCACCGACATTCATTCGCCGTCCGGTTCAGTGGCGTGTGCGCCGAAGCCTTCGCCCGGTGAGTGCTCACATGTTATAGAACCGTACCGGACAGGACAAGACCCAAGTTACGACCGGCCCCGTCCCCCACGGGGTAAGCAGCAAGAAACAGATGTTTCTCGCAAGCGAGGGCAAGACCCGCGCGCGGTGGCGGAATAGATTACCGCGCGTGCGCCCGAGAGTGGGGCTAGGCACGGACGTGCGGGGAAAGCTTATGACGAGTATCAGGCGGGCGGGCCGCGGTGGCGGCGTGCTGGAGAACACGCGGGGTAAAGCGCCTAATGGCTAAGGAGTTTGAAAGCGTAGTGAGGGCCGAAGATGTTCGAGAGAAAGCATGAAAAACTGGCACCGGCGGGCGTCTTCGCGCGCAGGCTGGCCGCCTGTGTCGCCGTCGCCGGTTTTCTGGTCTGGGTCGCTTTGCTCATCGGTATATACGGCTACCACTGGCTGGCCGGGCTCGACTGGGTTGACGCACTCCTTAACGCGTCCATGATCCTCGGCGGGATGGGACCGGTGGACGCGCTCAGCGGCACTGGCGCGAAGGTCTTCGCCTTGTGCCACGCGCTCTTCAGCGGGCTCGTCTTCATCGCGGTGATGGGGATCACCCTCTCGCCGGCCGCCCACAGGATGCTGCATAAGTTTCACCTCGATGAAGGGGATTTGCGTGAGTGAGCGGCAGGCCGGGGCATCCGGCCGCATCGCCCGAGGGGCAACGCGGCGCCGAGTGATGGACGATGATGAGTACAGATCGTGACAGACGGCGGGGGCTGGTGCTGCGCGTCATTCAGCCGGGGCTGGCGGGGCTGATGGACGGTTCTATCTCTTCGCTCGCCTCGCTCTTCGCCGCGGCCCTGGCCGCCCGCGACAGCCGAACGGCCTTCGTCGTCGGCATGGCGACTTCGGTGGGCGCGGGCGTCAGCATGGCCTTCGCCGAGGCGCTCTCGGACGACGGCCGGCTGAGCGGGCGCGGCAGCCCCTGGGCGCGCGGCTCAATCACCGGCGCGATGACCTTCGTCGGCGGTGTCGGACACACGCTCCCCTTCCTCCTCCCCGATTTCCGGCTCGCGATGACCGTCGCCGTCCTCGTCGTCGCAATCGAGTTGTTGGTCATCCCGTGGGTCAGGCACAAATACATGGGGACACGGCTGCTGCCGGCCGCCGTCCAGGTCGTCATCGGCGGCGTCATCGTTTTCCTCGCCGGCGTGCTGATCGGCAGCTCTTGAACCCGCGGCACCAGGTTCATCCGTCCGGCTTGCGCGCGTCAGAGGGCGCGCAGGAACTCCACGGGTTGTGGGTCATCCGACCGGCACGGTTGCTCGGCGTTCCCCCGGAAGATGGCTGCGCAGTCCCTGAGCACGATAACGCTCGTGTTGACTGGGCACAGGTGGTCGTCGCCTTGACGAGCTAGATAGGCGCGTGAAAGAAGATGGGGGAGCAAGCTACACAAGGAGTCAAGCCGCAGGGGGGCGAGCGTCCCCCTGCGAGCGTTTTCGGGCCGCGGGAAAGAGTTAGCCGATTCTTCTCTAACCTCGGGCCGGGGCTTATCACCGGCGCTGCCGACGACGACCCTTCCGGCATCTCGACCTACTCGGTGACGGGCGCGGCTTTCGGCTACGGGCCTCTGTGGACGGCGCTCTTCTCGTTCCCGCTGATGGCCGCCGTGCAGTTAATGTGCGCGCGTCTGGGGCTGGTGACGGGGCGGGGCTTGGCGGGCGTCGTCCGCCGCCGGTACCCCCGTTGGGTACTGTGGGGCGCGTGCGCGCTCCTGGTCGCGGCCAACGTCGTCAACATCGGCGCCGACTTGGGCGGCATGGCCGAGGCCACCGAACTCGTGACCGGCGTCAGCTCCTTCGTCTGGACGCCGCTCTACGCGGCGCTCATCGTCTCGCTGCTCTTCTGGTCCTCCTACCGCCACATCGTGCGCGTCTTCAAGTGGCTCACGCTCGTCCTCTTCGCCTACGTCGCGGCGGCCTTCCTCTCCAGACCCGACTGGGGCGCCGTGCTGCGGGCCACGCTCGTCCCGCGCGTCGAGTGGTCGAGCGATTACTTAGCCACCTTCGTCGGGATACTCGGCACGACCATCTCGCCCTACCTCTTCTTCTGGCAGGCGGCGCAGGAGGTCGAGGAGGTGCGCGCCAAGGGGCTGACGACGGCTGGAGAGCGCCGGGGGGCGACCGCTCACGAGTTGCGTGGGGCGCAAGCGGACGTCCTCACGGGGATGTTCTTCTCGAACCTCGTCATGTACTTCATCATCCTCACGACCGCGGCGACGCTCAACGCGCACGGCCGGACGGAGATCACGACGGCGCGCGAGGCGGCCGAAGCCCTGCGCCCGCTCGCCGGCGAGGGCGCGTACCTCCTTTTCACCCTCGGCCTGATCGGGACGGGGATGCTGGGCGTGCCGGTCCTCGCCGGCTCCTGCGCCTACGCGCTCTCAGAGGCCGCCGCGTGGCGCGGCTCGCTCGAAGACCGCCCCGGCCTGGCGCGGAAGTTCTACGCGGTGGTGGCCGCCTCGATGGCGCTCGGGCTCGCGCTGGACTTCCTCGGGCTGAACGCCGTCAAGATGCTCTTCTGGTCGGCGGTCACGAACGGCGTGCTCGCGCCGCCGCTGATCGTGCTCGTGGTGCTATTGACGAGTGATCCGAAGGTGATGGGCGAGCACGCCAACCGGCCGCTGCTGCGTGTGCTCGGGTGGGCGACCGCCGCCCTGATGGCCGCGGCGGGCGTGGCGATGTTTTTGACCTGATACACACCACACTTCAGCTCTCTTCCCCCGCCGCCAAATCCCGCAGGATAAAGCAAGATCCGGCAAACGGCGGCAAGACAGCGCGCGCGTGCCGCCGATAAACTTCCCTCCACATTACCCCACAGGGAAGCGGAGCCACGCGGCCCGCACCTCCGTCTCCTGCCCTACGTCGAGGCCCAGGCGTCGGATCGGGAGCAGGTTGGTGGACGGGCTGAAGTTCAGGTCGAGGTCGGTGCAGCCGGATACCTCCTGGCACTCCTCCCCGCTCACGCGCCAGCCGCGCGCGGCGTCGGCCGCGAGTTCGATCTCGACCTCCACCTCACCGACCCAGCCCGCGACCCTCCCTGAGAGAGTCTGCCAGCTCGCGTCGCAGACCACCAGATAATCCAGCCGGCACGCGCGCCCGTCATGCGCGAACACGGCCGTCCCCGCCAGGTGCCAGTCAGGCCGTCTGAAGGACAGCCGGCACGTCTCGTGGCCCGGCCGATCCAGTCTGCGCCAGAGTATAGAGTGATCGGCGTGACGGTGATGTCACCTTCCTGCGCGGCGGCCTGCTAGGGAGTCGCGCCAGATGTCGCGGTCGCCTGCCGGGGCGGGGTGGCCTGCGTCGCCGCGCCCGGGTTCTGTGTCGGCGCGGCCGCACAGGCAAAGATCAACAGCAGGGCCGGCGCGAGGAGTGAAAGCGCGCCGGCCCTCAGCGAGGGCGCGCGACGAAGACAAGTCAGACAGCTTCCCGCGGGTTTCCTAATCTTACCTGCCTCACCACTTGAACTCATAGATTTCCTTCCGCCCTTCTCTATGCGCTTTCACGCTTTAGACTGAACCGTTCAGCCATGATTTCTACTTTCCCGAATGAGTGAACCGGGGCGCGCGTCTCACGGACGCCTCAAACGGAAGATCGTCTCCTCGTAGATGTGCCGCTTCTGCTCGGTGAGTTGAATGCGGCCGCCCTGCAAGCCGTTGTGCATCTTCTTGGTGATGCCGAAGAAGTCGGGCGGCCCCTGGATGATGCGCCAGCCGGCGCGCACCCCGAGGTTATTCATCAGCAGCGTCGGCGAGAGCAGGATTTCGGCCACGCCGCCGCCTTAGTTGGTCGAGTTCATGTGGACGACGTGCGCGTCCCGCAGCGGCGCGGCTTTCGCCAGGATGCGCCCGAGAGCCTCCGCCCCGATGAACCGCTCGTAGTCCTCGACGCTGATTCTGTGTTCCTCTATTTTCACTGAACTCCCTCGCTAAAGTTACCTTTTCAGTATACCGCGCAGCGCCGCCCGCGCGGCAAAGTAGCCGCACATCCCATGCACGCCCCCGCCCGGCGGGGTTGAGGACGAGCAGATGTAAAGCCCCTCAACCGGGGTCGCGTAGAGCCTCGCCGTGGGCCGCGTGAAGAGCTGGCGGATGTCCTGCGCCCCGCCGTTGATGTCGCCGCCGACGAGGTTGGCGTTTCGCCGCTCAAGGTCGGCGGGCGACATCACGCTGCGCGCCAACACGCGGTCGCGGAAACCGGGGGCGAACCGCTCGATCTGACTCTCGACGCGCCCCGCCATGTCTACGCAGGAGCCGTTCGGTACGTGACAATAAGCCCACAGGGTGTGCCTACCTTCAGGCGCGCGCGTCGGGTCGAAGAGGCTCGGCTGCGCCACGAGCACGAAAGGCTTCTCGGCGTGCTCGCCCCTCCACGCCGCGCGCTCCGACGCGGCGACCTCCTCCAACGTGCCGCCCAGATGCACCGTCCCCGCGCGCGCGCACTCTTCCGTCTTCCAGGGGACGGGGCCGTCGAGCGCCCAATCAATTTTGTAAGCGGCGGGGCCGTAGCGGTAACGCTCCAGCTTGCGCCTGTAGCCGGCTGGCAGGCGGTGGCCCGCGATGCGCACCAACTGGCGTGGGGTCACGTCGCAGAGAACGGCGCGCGCGGGAGGCAGT
>JALZHT010000055.1:0-282 GCA_030860645.1 Acidobacteriota bacterium | reverse complement strand
CGTCAAGCGTGCCGACGCGCGCGCACATCTCGATCTCGCCGCCCAGCGAACGGAAGTACGAGGCGAGTGCGTCCGCGATTCTTTGCGCCCCGCCGCGCGGGACGGGCCACCCGATGGCGTGTCCCGTGATTCCGAGCACGAGACCGAACGCGGCGCTCGGCACCTTTTCGAGCGGCAGAAACGAGTGCGCGGCCAAGCCCGCGAAGAGGGCTTGCGCCCGCGCACCCTCGAACCGGCTTTCGGCCAGGCGGCGGGCCGGGCGCAGCGCGCGCAGGCCGAAGC
>JALZHT010000624.1 GCA_030860645.1 Acidobacteriota bacterium | reverse complement strand
GTGCCCGTGCCGCAGGAGCGGGTCGTCACGCGCTTCGTCTACGTCGGGCGCGAGCCGCGCCACACGAACACGAGGCGCACGCCGACGCGCCCCGACGCGCCCGCGCGCCGGGAGGAGGCAGACGATGACGCCGGGCCGACGAGCTACTTCACCGGCGTCGACATGGCCGAATTCCGGCCCGCCGACGAGCTGAAGATCCGCGTCATCAAAAAGGGCCGGGGCGACGAAGAGCACGAAAGGAAGGCGAGATGAGGCCGACGAGAAGGCAGAAGGCAAAAGGCGAGGGGCGAGAGGCAAAAGGAAGAAAGCGCGGCGCGCGAATTTCTCTTTCACTTTTGATTTTTGCCTCTTGCCTCTGGCCTCTGGCCTTCCCCGCCGCCCCCGCCTTCGCTAACGGCGAAGGCGGGGGCGGGCAGGACGCGAAGTCGCAGGTCATCGTGCCGATGCAGAGCGGCGCGTTCGTCGTCTTCACGACCGACATCGTGCCGGCCGGCGCGCCCGAGTCGGCCGCCGGCTTCATCGAGTCTGAGGAAAGCCCCAACCACATCCACCGCGTCTTCGTCGACCGCAAGAGCGAGCTGTTCTTCGGCTACGAGCTTTTGGTCGAGCCGGTGCCCGCGACGCGGCAGTTCCGCGTCTCGGTGCGCCCCTTGAGCGCCGAGTACGAACAGCAGTTGCGCTCGCGCCCGGCCTTCCGCGGCCGCCGCCTCCACCCGAGCTACAACCCCGCGGCCTTCCCCTCGCGCCCGCAACTCGTCGGCGACGGCGACACCTTCGCCCTCGACGTGCTGCACAACCCGCGGACGGGGACGAAGATCGTTGACGTGGTGACGGTCTCGTTCGACGACCCGCGCCTCCAGGACGCGCCCGAGAGCGCCCGGCCGCCGCGCGACTTCACGCTCGAAGACGTGCAGATGAAGGTCACGGGCTACCGGCTCCTCGTTGACGGCGAGCAGGTCGCGCGCTCGACGAGCGGGTGCTCCGGCTCGCTCGTCTGGTTCGCGGTGACGGGCCGCGGCCGCTTCGTCTTCTCGCTCGTGCCGCGCCCCGGCTACGACTTCCGCAAGGTCGGCGCGGTGAGCCACAACAAAATCTCTTTCGCCTGGGAGGGCACCCGCTTCGAGTGGGTGTCGAGCCTGCCCGTGGTGGGCGGCGGCGGCAACTGGAACCTGTGGGTCTTGCACGACCCCGACTACTCTTACGACCTCTTCGACCGCGACCCGGCGGCCGAGCGCAAGGAGGCGTCCGCCGTCGGGGACGCGGCCGCGCAGATGAGGGGCCGGCGCGCGCGGGCCGAACTCGTCCAGCCGTCCGAGACCCCGCGCCCCGCGCCGCCCAGACGCACCCGCGTCGCCATCGGCGCGGCCGACCGCGTCGAAGGCTTGCTCCCGAAGAAGTGAAGAATTTGAGATTTGAGATTTGCGATTTTTGATTTGGTTTTCGGTTCTCAGTTTTCGGTTTTTGTCTGTCACTGAGAACCGAAAACCGAAAACTGATAACTGATAACCTGCAATCGCAAATCTCAAATCTCAAATCCAAAATCTAAGAATTCCCCTGCAAAAACGTTTTCGAACCGTCCAGGGCGGCGCGCGTATAAGCGGTTGCCCTCGCGATTCCGTCTGCCCGCAAACCACGCCAGCGGCCGGCCGCTCCGTCTCCCGTGGCTCGCCAGACACACGAAGGAGACGACGCATGAACAGGCACGGGCTTTTCGCCACCATCATCCTCCTGTCAATCCTCCCGGCTCCGCCCGCGCGCGCGCAGGAGCGCGACGCGCCGAAGGTCGAGGTCGGCGTGCAGTTCACCTCGCTCTCGCTCGACCCGCCCGGCTTCGGGGGCGAGAACGTGCCGGCCGCCGGCGCGCGCTTCACTTACAACTTCAACGACTACTTCGCGGTCGAGGCCGAGGCCAACCTCTCCCTCGACAAGCCCTCGCGCACCTTCACGCAGGGCGGCCACTTCGAGCAGCTCCAGGCCGGCGTCAAGGCCGGCAAACGCTGGCGGCGCTTCGGCCTCTTCGGCAAGGCCCGGCCCGGCTTCGTCAGCTTCGAAGACACGGCCCGGCCCGCCTTCACGCGCCTGCCCCTCGCCGACGGGACGCTCTTCGACTTCCCCTCCCTCCGGTCGGAGCGCAAGACGCACTTCTCGGCGGACGTGGGCGGCGTCCTCGAATTCTACCCGTCGCGCCGCGTCGTGGTGCGCTTCGACGCGGGCGACACCCTCATCCGCTACGGCGAGCACGACGTGTTCGGCCCGCCCATCGTCGTCGAAAGCCCCGGCGGCCCCGTCCAGACGCTCTCGGTCGTCAAGGCCCCGTCGCGCGTCATCCACAACTTCCAGTTCTCGGCCGGCGTCGGCTTCCGCTTCCGCGGCGGCAGGGAGACCGCGCCGGCGGGCGACACGACGGGCGGCGGCCTGCGCCGTTTCGAGGTCGGCGCGCAGTTCACCTCGCTGTTCTTCAACGTCCCCGAGTCGCGCTTCGGCGAGTTCAACTTCCCGCCCTTCCGCGACGACTTCGACCCCGGCACGCGCCCCGAGGAGGGCTTCGGCGCGCGCGTCGGCTTCAACCTGAACGATCACGTCGCGCTCGAAGCCGAGGGCAACTTCTTCGCGCGGGAGGATTTCTCGAACAACTCGACGGGCGGCTCCGCGAAGCAGTTGCAGGCGGGCCTCAAGGCGGGGCGGCGCTGGGCGCGCTTCGGCCTCTTCGGCAAGGCCCGGCCCGGCTTCGTCAACTTCAACCGCGTCCTGCGGCTTACGGGGACTGAAGTCGTCACCGCCGAGGGCCAGCAGTTCGTCGTCGGCCGCTTCGACACCGCCAGCCGAACCTACTTCTCGATGGACGTGGGCGGGGTGCTCGAATACTACCCGGCGCGCCGCTTCTTCACGCGCTTCGACCTCGGCGACACCATCATCCGCTACGGCGAGCGCCAGGATCAGGGCTTCGACATCTCGCGGCCCGTCCGCGACATCCCGCCCGAGAACCAACACAACTTCCAGTTCTCGGCGGGCGTCGGCTTCAGGTTCTAAAAGCCGTGAATCGTCAATCGTCAATCGTAAAGACGCGTCGAGCGCCGCCCGGCTCGGACT
>JALZHT010000623.1 GCA_030860645.1 Acidobacteriota bacterium | reverse complement strand
GGCTTGAGGGGCCGGCGCCGGCTCGCAGTCTTCGAGGCGCGTGCTCGGGTCGCCGGGGGCCACGCCCGTCTCGGTGCCGGCGCCCTTCAGCACGATGGGCGGCTCGATCAGTTCCGGCTCGGTCGCGCCCTCGTCGTCGGGCACCACCTCCGACCCCGTCTTCGCGCCGCTCTCCTTCCACCTGCGCGGCACCTTCCGGATGCCGACCGGGTAGATCGTCAGCGTGCCCTCCTTGTCTATGTGCAGGCGGAGGAAATTCTTCCAGTCCTCGACGGCGATGGAGGAGAAGGCTTCATTCGAGTGGCGGCCGAAGAAGTTGAGCGAGAGGAGGAGGTAGGCCCCCATCACGAGTGACCCGAAGACGAAGCCGCCGAGCAGAATCAGCAGCGCCGCCAGCGGCAGCCGCAAGTCCAGCTCGAAGGTGTGCTGCGCGAACGTGATGTGCCTGATCCACCCCGGCGCGGTGACGCCGCCCGCGGAGGAGAGGTCATGGACGAAGGAGGCGGCGACGAGCGCGACGGCGAAGGCCGCGATGACGTGCCCGAGGGCGTGCGCCGACCCGAGCACGATGCGGTGGAACTTGGAGTGGGTGTCGGTGAAAAGGATGAACCCGACCCAGATCAGCAGCACCCAGAAGAGGGTGGCCTGGCTGGTCAAGATGCTGAGGAGCGCGGTCGAGAGGATCATCCCCGGCCGGTACGCCACGTCCCGCACGTACGGCTCGTCAATGCCGGCGAGGACTGACAGCGTCGTGAGCAGGTAGAGGGCGGCCGTCACCAGCCCGAACGTCCAACTGGCGTTGCCCCGCAGGTAGGGGAAGATCAGGTTGCGCCAGCACAGCCTGCTCGACGCGCGCTTCGGCGGGAAGCACGCCTCCAGCTTGAACTCCCGGCCCTTCGGGTTCACCTTCGACGGCTCCTCCGTGATGGTGTCGAGGCTCTTCCCCATCAGCCCGTAGTGCGTGGGGTGGAGGAAAGCGCCGCCGCCGCCCGCCGTGATCTTCTGCGTCGCGCCGTCTGCGGTCTGGTGGCGGCGGTAGTGGTGGAGGTCGCCGGCGAGGAAGACGGCGACCTTGGTGCCCAGTTTCTGTTCGAGGAACAGGAGGTTGCTCTCGCTGTAGTTGGAGTCAACGGCCGCGTACTGCGCGGCGCGGATCCAGTGCGGCTCGGCGTGGCAGAGGATAATGCGCGGCTCGACCCCTTCGCTCTTCTTCTGCGCGTCCATCAGGTCGGCGACGCGCTCGAAGTACTCGACCTGCTGGGCGTCGATGTCGGAGCCGAGTTGAACGTCGGTGCCGAGGAGCCACCAGCCGTGCGGCAGCTTGAGGGCGAAGTAGCTGCGCGTCTGCCGGGTGCGCCACGCCCCGATCCAGCGCTTCGGGTTGAAGAGGCGCGTGAACGAGACGAGGCTGTCGTACCAGTCGTGGTTGCCGGGGATGGCGAAGGCGTGCGGCGGCGGGACGGCGTAGGGCAGCGCGGTGCGGTAGGGGGTGATCATGCGCTGCTCGTACTCCTTGCGGCTCGCGGTCGGGTAGACCTGGTCGCCGCCGAAGATCAGCACGTCGCCCCGCTTCGTCTTCGCCACGCACTCGCCCCCGCCGTCCCTGTACTTGAACGTCCGCTCGGGCTGCGCGAGGTTGTAGGCGACGGCGTAGGTGGAGTTCCAGCCGTCGCCCACGTCGCCGACGTAGTCAATCCACATCTCGGCGCGCGGCCTCGCCGGGTTGAACTCGAACTTCGCCTCCCCGTCGTCGTCGTAGTGGCAGGTGTAGTCGTAAATCTGGGGCTTGTCGCGGGGCTCGCCCGAGGAGAGGGCCTCGATGGTGCGGAAGTCCGAGTGACGCCCGAAGATGGTGGAGATGGCGACCTCGACGCCGGTGCGGGCGAGCTGGCGCGGGTCGTACCACCCGACCATCCGCAGCCGGGGGGCTTTGTTGCGCCGCGCGGCGGGGCCGGCCGCGGCCGTCACGCCGCCGCCCGCCCGGATCGCTTCATTCATCTCAGCCATGTCGTCGCCTCCGAAGCGGGAGAGAGTCCCGCCGGGAGCCGGCGCCCCGCGCCGCGGACGGCGGAGGGTGAACCGAGCCTCGCGGGCGTCGGTCGCCGGCGTCTGCCGAATTTCAAGTCACGGGAGCCGCGTTCGCTGCGGGACGGAACGCATAAGGAAAATTGGTCAGCGGAGGCGGGGTTCGCCGCCTAGAGGTTCGAGGTTTGCGGGGCGCGCCGCCCCGGTTCAAAAGGAAGTGCTCGAAGAAACCCGCTGCTCGTCTGCCAGGTCGGACTGTTTGCTCAACGACCGCCGCCGCCGGAGGCCGCGCGCCCGAACGAGCCGCCTTCCCGAACCACCCGAGGAATTAAGTGAGGCTAACGAGGGAAGGCTCTCGTCAGCGGGACCAAGGAACTGAGAAGCGGGTAAAAATTATTACTGAACCGTCTCCGTGTCAATCAAATTCTACGGCCGGCGGCCCGGGCGCGGGAAAAAACGAAAAGAGGAGGGGCGCGCGCGCGCGGCGCGGAGGGTGAGTCGGCCTGTTCCGACCTGTCGTATAATGACCGCGCTCGCCCGACTTCGCCGTGAGGAACGCCGCGTGACCGACGCCCCCGCCCGCCGGAGAACCGCGACTTCATGGATTTTTTTCCACCGCGCCGCCGCGGGCCGGCCCGGCAGAGGCCGAGGATGTGCTGACTGAGGCGGCCCGCGGCCGTCGGGCGGATGGCCGCTCAAGAGCCACGACGGAAATTCACGCTCTCAAAGCTGACCGCCACTCTCTTCATTATGGATTCGCTCTCAACCGCATCGGTGCTGGCTTTCGGCTTCGTGATGGGCGTCAAGCACGCGGTCGAGGCCGACCACCTGGCGGCCGTCTCGGCCATCGTCAGCGAGCGCAAGAGCCTCCTGGGTTCGGCGCTGGTGGGCGGGCTGTGGGGGGTCGGCCACACCGTCTCGCTGCTGGCCGCGGGCGTCGCCGTCATCGCGCTCGGCGTCCGCGTGAGCGAGCGGGCGGCGCTGGCGCTCGAATTCGGCGTGGGCCTCATGCTCGCCGCGCTCGGGGCCAACGCCCTGCGGAAACTCGCGCGCGGCGGGCGCGTGC
>JALZHT010000622.1 GCA_030860645.1 Acidobacteriota bacterium | reverse complement strand
ACCGTGTTCTCCGTCGGCCCGTAGTGATTGATGACCTCGAAGCTCAGGGACGCGGGCGGGCGCTGGCTGAGCCGGTCGCCGCCGGTCAGGAGCGCGCGCAGGGCGACGCCCGACTCGGGCCACTCTTCCGCCATGAGGCGCTCGGCGAGCGGCGTCGGCAGGAAGGTGATGGTGACGGCGTGCTCAACGAGCCACGCCTGAAGCCGTGCCGGGAACGTGCGCGTCTCGTCGTCGGGCAGGTAGAGGCCCGCGCCCGCGGCCAGCGCGGGCCACACCTCCCAGACGGAGGCGTCGAAGCCGATGCCGGCCAGGTGCGTCATGCGGTCGGCCGGCGTGAGCGCGTAAGTGTCCTGGTGCCAGCCCAGGAGGTTGAGCAGCGCCGCGTGGGTGACCTGCACCCCCTTCGGCCTGCCGGTCGAGCCGGAGGTGTAGATGACGTAGGCGAGGCTGTCCGCGGCGACGGCGGGCGACGGGTTCGTCCGCCCGTAGCCGGCGATCTCCTCCCACTGCGCGTCTACGTAGACGCGTCGCGCGCGGCACGAGGGCTGCGCCGCGTCCAGCCGCCGCTGCGTCAGCAGCACCGACGCGCCGGCGTCTTCGAGCATGAAGGCGAGGCGCTCCTGCGGGTACGCCGGGTCGAGCGGGAGGTAAGCGCCGCCGGCCTTGAGGACTCCGAGCATCCCGACCAGCAACTCGGTGCCGCGCTCCATCAGCAGGCCGACGCGCGACTCTGGTGTCACGCCCAGCTCGCGCAGGTAGTGCGCGAGGCTGTTGGCGCGCTCGTTGAGTTCGGCGTAGGTCAGCCGCCCGTCGGGGGCGACCACCGCGACCGCCCCGGGATGGCTCGCTGCGCGCCACTCGACCAACTCGTGTGTGAGCGGGCCCGCCGCGCCGCCCGCCGCGCCGTTCCACTCGGCCAGCACTTGCCGCCTCTCCTCGTCGGTCAGCAGCGGCAGTTCGGCGAGGGGCCGCGCGGGATTGACGGCCACGCCCTCCAGCAAGACCTCGAAGTTCGCCATCAGGCGCGCGATGAAGTCTTCATCAAAGAGGTGCGTGTTGTAGCTGACGTTCGCCGTCAGCCCGCCGCGCTCCTCGAACATCTCCAGCGAGAAGTCGAATTTGGCCGTCGCGCTCTCGGTCGCCACTGGGACGAATTCGAGGCCGGGCAATTCAGCCGCGCCGGCCGGGGCCTGCTGTAACGCGAACGTCACCTGGAAGAGCGGCGTGTGGCTGAGGCTCCGTTCGGGCCTTAACTCCTCGACCAACCTCTCGAAGGGCACGTCCTGGTGCGCGTAAGCTTCGAGGCACACCTCGCGGACGCGGCCGAGCAGTTCGCGGAACGAAGGCCGGCCCGAGAGGTCTGTGCGCAGGACGAGTGTGTTGACGAAGAAGCCGATGAGGTCTTCGGTCTCGCCGCGGTGGCGGCCCGCGACCGGGGAGCCGACGCTGATGTCGTGCTGGCCGGAGTAGCGGTTGAGGAGTACCTTAAAGGCCGCCAGCAGTGTCATGAAGAGGGTCGTGCCCTCCTGCCGGCTGAGGGCTTTGAGCGCCGCCGTGAGCGCCGGCGAGAGCGAGACCGAACGGGTCGCCCCGTCGGTCCTCTGCACGGACGGGCGCGGGCGCGAGGTCGGCAGCTCCAGCACGGGTGGGGCGTCGGACAATTGCCGGCTCCAGTAAGAGAGTTGCGGCCCCAACACCTCCGGGGTCAGGCAGCGCCGCTGCCAGTGCGCGAAGTCCGCGTACTGGATGGACAGTTCCGGCAGCGGCGAGGGGAGCCCCGCCGCGAAGGACCCGAGGAGCGCCGACAGCTCGCGCAGCATCACGCCCAACGACCAGCCGTCGGAGACGACGTGATGCATGGTCAGGAGCAGGACGTGTGAGTCCGCGGCGAGCTTGATCAGGCTGACGCGCAGCAGCGGGCCGGAGGCCAGATCGAACGGGCGACGGGCTTCCCCTTCGGCCAGCCGCCGCCACTCCGCCTCACGCTCCGTCTCGCCCAGGCCGCTCAGGTCGAGCTGCGGCAGCGCGATGGGCGCGGGCGGGCGGACGACCTGGCAGGGGTTGCCGTCGATTTCCGTGATGACCGAGCGCAGAGACTCATGGCGGCGGACGAGTTCGGTGAAGGCGCGCTGGAGCGCCTCCACGTCGAGCGCGCCGGTCAGGCGCACGGCCGCCGGGATGTTGTAGAAGGCGCTGTCGGGCTCTAACTGGTGGAGGAACCAAAGCCGCTGCTGCGCGAACGAGAGCGGCGCGGCCTCGCGGCGCGCGACGGCCGTAATCGGCGGGAACTGCAAGCCCCGCGCGGACTCCTCGATGACGCCGGCCAGCCCCGCGACGGTCGGGCGCTCGAAGAGGCTGCGCAGCGGCAGCTCCACCTGGAAAGTCTCCCGCACTTGCGAGACGAGCTGCGTCGCCAACAGCGAGTGGCCGCCCAGCTCGAAGAAGTTGTCGGTGACGCCAACACGGTCGAGCCTGAGCACGGAGGCCCACACCTCGCACAGCAACTCCTCGACGGGCGTGCGCGGCGCCTCGTTACCAGCCTCGGGGGCCGACAGCTCCGGCGCGGGCAGCGCCCGGCGGTCCACCTTGTCGTTCGGCGTCAGCGGCAGCTCATCCAACACGACGTAGGCCACGGGCACCATGTACTCCGGCAACTTCGTCAGAAGGTGGAGCCGCAACTCGCCGGCTTGGGGCGCGACGCCCTCGGCCGCGACGAGGTAAGCGGCCAGCCACTTCTCGCCCCCCGTGCCCTCGCGGTCGATCACGACGCACTCGCGCACGGACGGGTGCTCGCCGAGCGCCACCTCGATCTCGCCCAGCTCGATGCGGAAGCCGCGCAGCTTGACCTGCTGGTCGGCGCGGCCGACGAAGTCGAGGCGGCCGTCAGGCAGGAAGCGCACGAGGTCGCCCGTCCGGTACAGGCGGGCCCCGGGCCGGCCGCCGAACGGGTCGGGGATGAACTTTTCGGCCGTCAGGCCGGGGCGGTTGAGATACCCGCGCGCGAGGCTGTCGCCGCCGGCGTACAGCTCACCCACAGCCCCGACGGGCGCCGGCTGCCCGTGCGCGTCGAGGACGTAGACCTGCGTGTTGCGC
>JALZHT010000621.1 GCA_030860645.1 Acidobacteriota bacterium | reverse complement strand
GTTCACGACTGACGGCTTTTACTTGTTCTCGTCCACGTCCACGTACTCGGCGTCAATGACGTTGTCTTCGCCGCCGCCGCCGGACGCTGTCCCTCCGCCCGCCGCGCCCGAAGCACCCGCGGCCGAAGCCTGCTCGCCGCCGCCCGCCGCCGAGCCCTGGGTCTGGTAGAGCGACTCGGCCAGCTTGTGCGAGGCGGTTTGCAGGTTCGTGAAGGCGTTGTTCAGGCGGTCGGCGCCGCCCTCTTCGAGCGCCTTCTTGGCGTCGGCCACGGCCGTCTCGATCTGCGACTGTGTCGCGCCGTCGAGCTTCTCCTTGTTCTCGTTGAAGGTCTTCTCGACCGTCCAGACGAGGCCGTCGAGGCGGTTGCGCGCCTCGACCTCCTCGCGCTTGCGCGCGTCCTCGGCCGAGTGCGACTCGGCCTCGCGCATCATCTTGTCGATCTCCTCCTTCGAGAGGCCCGACGAGGCCGTGATCGTGATCTTCTGCTCGCGGCCCGTCCCCATGTCCTTCGCGGAGACGTTGACGATGCCGTTGGCGTCGATGTCGAACGTCACCTCGATCTGCGGCATGCCGCGCGGGGCCGGCGGGATGCCGACGAGGTGGAACTTGCCGAGCGTGCGGTTGTCCGAGGCCATCGGGCGCTCGCCCTGGAGGACGTGCACCTCGACCGAGGTCTGGTTGTCCGACGCGGTCGAGAAGACTTCGGACTTGCGCGTCGGGATGGTCGTGTTGCGCGGGATGAGGATGGTGTTCACCCCGCCGAGCGTCTCGATGCCGAGGCTCAAAGGCGTCACGTCGAGCAGGAGGATGTCGGTCTTCTCGCCCGAGAGCACGCCGGCCTGCACGGCCGCGCCGACCGCGACGACCTCGTCCGGGTTAACACTCTTGTTCGGCTCCTTGCCGAAGAAGCCCTTGACCAACTCCTGCACCTTCGGGATGCGGGTCGAGCCGCCGACCAGGACGACCTCGTCAATCTTCTTGGCGTCGACGCCGGCGTCCTTGATGGCCTGCTCGACGGGCGGCATCAGCCGCTTGAGGATGGGGTCAATGAGCTGCTCGAAGCGCGCCCGCGTGAGCTTCATCACGAGGTGCTTCGGCCCCGAGGCGTCGGCCGTGATGAAGGGCAGGTTGATCTCGGTCTCCATCGTCGAGGAGAGTTCGATCTTGGCCTTCTCGGCCGCCTCCTTCAGGCGCTGCAAGGCCATCTTGTCGTTCGAGAGGTCAATGCCCTGGTCGCGCTTAAACTCCTCGATGATCCACTTGATGAGCGCCTCGTCGATGTCGTCGCCGCCGAGGTGCGTGTCGCCGTTCGTGGATTTGACCTCGACGACGCCCTCGCCGACTTCGAGGATCGAGATGTCGAAGGTGCCGCCGCCGAAGTCGAAGACGGCGATGGTCTCGTCCTTCTTCTTGTCGAGGCCGTAGGCGAGCGCGGCGGCGGTCGGCTCGTTGACGATGCGCATCACTTCGAGGCCGGCGATGCGGCCGGCGTCCTTCGTCGCTTGGCGCTGCGAGTCGTTGAAGTAGGCCGGCACCGTGATGACCGCGCGCTCGACCTTCTGCCCGAGGTAGTCTTCGGCCGCCTGCTTCAGCTTCTGGAGGACCATCGCCGAAATCTCCGGCGGCGACCACTCCTTGCCGCCCGCCACGATGCGCACGTCGTTGCCGGCGGACTTCACCTGGTAGGGCACCTGCTTCTTCTCCTCCGAGACCTCGTCGAAGCGCCGGCCCATGAAGCGCTTGATCGAGTAGACGGTGTTCTCGGGGTTGGTCACGGCCTGGCGCTTGGCGACCTGGCCGACGAGGCGGTTCCCGTCCTTCGCGAAGGCAACGACCGAAGGCGTCGTCCGTCCGCCTTCCGAGTTAGTGATCACCGTCGGCTCGCCGCCCTCCATGACGGCGACGACGGAGTTGGTAGTCCCTAAGTCAATGCCGATAATCTTGCTCATTGCTTCTCTCTTCTCCAGAATTTAATAGGCGCGGCAGCCGCTCAGGGAGGCTGCCCGACGCCGCGGTGCGTTGCCCGCTGCCGCCGACCCGATGCCCCCGGAAAACCTCGGGAACTGGCGCGGACGGCGACTTGAACGTGGCGTTAATATAATACCTGAGTCCGTTCTTGTCAACTTTTAGTAGCACCCGCCCCGCCCCCCGTTGCCCGCAGCCAAGCTCTTATGCCGCAACAACTTAACCCGGGCGGTTGGCGGCTTCGCGCTGGAGGCGGTCTTCGCCGATGAGCTTGTTGGCCCAGAAGACGTAGTGGGCGCCGGAGATGAGGGCGAAGGCGAAGACGGTGGTGTAGACGGTCGGGAGGTAGCCGCGCAGGGGCGGGAAGCTGGCGGCGACGAGGACGAGGACGACCGCCCCGATCTGGACGACCGTGTTGGCCTTGCCGAGCCAGGAGGGGCGGAAGCGGCGGAAGCCGGTGACGACGTTGATGGCGGCCGCGCCGACGAGGATGAAGATGTCGCGGCTGATGACGGCGGCCGTCACCCAGAAGGGCACGGGGAGGTGGCGCGGGTGCGGCTGGACGAGCGCCGAAGGCTCCATGATCGAGGGCATCGAGAGCGTGACGAAGGAGGTCACGAGGAGGAGCTTGTCGGCGATGGGGTCGAGGATTTGGCCGAGGGGCGAGTACTGGTTGAAGCGGCGGGCGAAGAGGCCGTCGAGGCCGTCGGTGGCCCCGGCCGCCACGAAAATCGCCAGCGCCCAGCCGAAACGCTGGTAGTAGAGCGCCCCGACGAAGACCGGGATCAGAACCATGCGGATCACGGTCAGCGCGTTCGGCAGCGTGACGACTTTCGAAGCCATAAAAAGTTCCGAGTTCCGAGTTCCGAGTTCCGAGTTGAAGACAAGTTAATTTAACTCGAAACTCGAAACCCGCAACTCGAAACCTCATTCGGCGCAGCGGAGCGTCAGCAGTGAGACCTCTGGGAGGCAGCCGTAGCGGACGGGCAGGACGACGGTGCCGAGGCCGCGCGTGACGTAAATCTGCGTCTCGCCGCGGCGGGCCAGCCCGCGCAGGATGCGCCGGCGCACGCGGCCCGAGGCCGAGCGCTCGGAGCGCCAAGTGACCTGCCCGCCGTGGGTGTGGC
>JALZHT010000054.1 GCA_030860645.1 Acidobacteriota bacterium | reverse complement strand
GGGCAACGTAGAGCCGGCCGCGCGCCCGCCGCAACCGTCCGCGGCGGCGGCCGGGTTCCGCGCCCCCGACGGCTCGTTCGCCTTCGAGTACCCGCAGAACTGGGAGGCCCTTGCGGTCGGCGACTCGGAACTCATCTTCGCGCCCGCCGGCGCGTACGGCCGGAGGGACGGCGCGGCCTACGTCACGCACGGTCTTTTCGTCGGGGCCGTCGCCGTCGAAGGCGGCGACCTCGGGGCCGCCACCGACGCCTTCCTTCAACAACAGCTCCGGGCCAACCCCGACTTTCAGGTGCAGGGAGCGCCGCGGCAGGTCGGCCTCGCCGGGCGCGCCGCCTACGCCACGGCCGTCGTCGGGCCTTCGCCCGTCACCGGGAAGGTCGAGGTCAACCTCGTTTACACGGCCTTCGCTTCGGGCGGCCGACTGTTCTACCTGATCGCCGTGGCGCCGGAGGAGGAGTTCGAAATCTACCGCCCGGCTTTCGACGGCGTCGCGCGAAGTCTGCGGCTGGCGTGAGCGGCGACCGACCGGGGCGAGCTACTGCCGGGCATTCTCTAAAGGGTTCGTCGGCTCGGCGAGCGATGAGGCGCGCGCCGCCTCCCTCTGTAGCCTACCTTGAATCTGGAGCAACGCTCTCTGCCGCCCCGTGATGTCTTCCCGCAGGCCGGCGGGGAGGGCGGGCTAACGCTCTGCTCGGCGGGGACAGGTGAGTGGACTTTCTGCTGGGCGAGGGGTCGCAAGTGATCTTCGCGGGCGGGTGAGGACATGGCTGCGATCCTTTCGGGTGTGCGCGTGGCGGCGGATACCGAAGAGGGGCCGAGGGCCGCCGTCCGTCGCGCGGCAGTTGAACTGTTGGCCGCCGGTGAAGGCGCTTGTCAGAAGAGCGTGAGGCTGACGAAGCCTGTCGTCAGCAGGGAGCCCTTTGGAATGCGGTGATAGTATGGCCGGCCGGGCCGGGTGTCAATAGTAGCCCGAACCTCCGCCGGCGGACACGGAAAGTCTACGGGTACGTCACGAGGCGTCCGTGAGGTGCCACTTGACGCGGGTGTAGGCGATGCGGAAGCCCTGCCGCTCGGCGTTGCGTTGCGACGCGCTCCCGGGCAGCGCGCCCATCATCGCGAGGTCGCAGCCCTGTTCGGCCGCGTGGCGGAGGCGCGCGTCCAGGAGGGCCAGTTGCGCCCCCTGCCTGCGCCCCTCCGGCACCGTGCTCGCCCCGGCCAGCAGCGCCACCCCCTCGGAGACGCTCAGCGCCCCGGTGGCGATGGGCAGCCCGTCCAATTCCGCCATGAAGGAGACCCCGCCGGGCCGCCTCGCGCTGACCAACCCCATCTCATACATCAGGTCGGCGACCTCCGGGAATTCGCTCCACCCGCGCGCCGCCGTCCGCGCCCACACCTCGTGCTCGTCTTCACCGACGGCCCGCACGCTGATCTTCTCGTTGCGCGCGGCCGCGAAACGCGCGCCGCGGCGCAGCGGGCGGAACATGACGCTCGTGAACTCGACCGGCCGGTAGCCGCGCCCGCCCAGCAGGGCCGTGAGGGCCGCGTCTCCCATGGGGCTGACCTCGTGGAACACCGGCGCGCCGAGTCCCCGGAAGAAGTCCTCGATGCGGCCCAACTCTGCCGGCGTGACGGGGTCGAACAGGCCGAGGCCGAAAGTCTGCGTGATCGGGGACTCGGGGCCGTCGAACATCGCGTAGGCCCCGGCGACCTCGACCCAGCGCGCGCCGCTCTCGGGGAACATCCGCGCCCGCGTCTCGACGAACTCGGCGTTGCTCCGCCCCTCCGCCCGTTCGAGGCGGCGCGCGAGGTCGGCGTCCGCGAAGATGAACTGCTCCATGCCCTGCCTTCCGGATACGAAAACCGCGCCGCACGGGGCCGGCAGACCTCAGAAGAGCACCGACGGGAACCAGCACCCCGACGGCTTCTGGTACTCGCCCATCGTCATCAGCGTCATCGGCTTGACGACGCGCAGGCCCTCCCCCAGGCACCAGCGGAAGAGGCTTGCCTGCCGCGTCGGCACGAGCATCCTGAGCGGCTCCTCGCAGCGGGCCGCGGCGCCCGCGAGCAGCGCGCGCATGTCGTCTTCCGTCTCCGCCACGCCGTGGTTCAAAGGCCAGAAGGTCGGGGCCGAGGCGTAGGCCGCGACGCGTCCGCCCCTCACGAGCACGTACGGCTTGAAGTGCCGGAGCGCGTCTCGCAACTCACCCGCGCGGGAGAAGCCGTGCACGCGCTCGCACAGGGCCGCGCACCCGGCCAGGTCTTCCTCGCGCATGGGCCGGACTTCCGCCCCCGCGCGCGGCGCGGCCTTCGGACTGCCCTCCACCAGCGCCAGCGGCTCCGTCACGTCAAACCCGAGCGACGCGTAGAGCGACAGCGACAGCATGTTGAAGGAATCCTGCACGAGGCGGATGCCGCGCGCGCCGCGCCCGCGCTCGATCACGTCCCGCATGAGGAGCCGCCCCACGCCTTTCTGCTGCAAGCCGGGGTCGACCGTGATCGGCCCGACGCCGCGCACGTCGCTCCGCTCGTCGAGGAAGTTCGAGCCGACGACGCGCCCATCAACCTCGGCCGCGACGCCGTAGAAGGACGGGTGATTGATGAACATTTCGGCCAGTTGCGTGGCCGCCTCGACCGACGCGAAATCGCGCCGGAAGTCGTGCCGGTCGTGGATGCTTTTGAAAGCCTCGTAGATGATGCGCCCGCACTCGGCGGCGTCCTCGGCCCTCGCGGGCCTGAGGGCGGGCGCGCCCGCGGCGGTTCCGGTCGAGGCTGCGCTAGGCGAAATGGCTGCGGTCATACGTATTTCCTCCAGGCGATAACGGGCCAGGATAAGTTCCCAACCCATAAACGCGAAAACGGCGGGCGAGTAGGGTCTCCCGGCCCGGCGTTTTTTTGCCTTGCGCGTCCCCCTCATGCCGGGCGTCAGGAGTCTAACCGTTGATGCTTTTGTTCCCCAAACTGCGCGTTACAGATTGAAATCGGGTGAGGGGGCGGCAAACAGAATTTCGGGAGGCCGTCAGTCTTTGCTCGGCGCGGGGCCGTTGGACGTTTTCCTGGAGGTGGCAGAATGAGCGAACGAGATAAACTTTTTTCGCGTCGCCAGATGTTACGAATGGTCGGCGGTTTCGGCGCGCTGACGCTGACCGGCACTGCCTTCGCGCAGGAGGCGGCGCGAGTGTTTACGCCCGGGATGGACTTGGGGCCGTTTTACCCCCTTTTGAAGCCGCTCGACGAGGACGCGGATCTAACCGTTATCGCGGGGAAAGGGGCGCGCGCCGAAGGCCAAATCGTCCACGTCGCGGGGCGGGTTCTGAACTTGAAAGGCGAGCCTGTCTCGGGCGCGAGAATCGAAATCTGGCAGGCGAACGCGCACGGGCGCTACTCGCACCCGTCAGACCCGAACACCGCCCCGCTCGACCCCAATTTTCAAGGCTCGGCCGTTCTGAAAACCGACGCGGAAGGGCGTTATCGTTTCAAGACGATCAAGCCCGGCTCGTACCCCATCAGCCCGACCGAACGACGCACCCCGCACATTCATTTCGAGGTCACGGGCGAGGACAACCGGCTGGCGACGCAGATGTTTTTCCCCGGCGAGCCGCTCAACGCGAAGGACAGTATTTTGCAGAGTCTCCCTTTCGAGAAATCCGCCCTCGTCGCCAGGCAGTTGCCGCCGACTAAAGAAATCGCGCCGGACGAATTGTTGCTGGGTTGGGACATCGTTTTAATTAACGGCTGAGACGCGCGTTTGCGCATCGGCGTCATTACTGAAGGGGGGCCGCCGGGCGAGTCAGGCGAGCCGGCCGCGAACTAAGAGCGCCGGCGGCACTGAAACGTTGACGGGCGCGGGCCTCCTCAATTATTGTCGCGGCCTCTCAATGCGCCCCCGGCGTGCATTGAGACACTCTTGACGTTTAGCATTACAAGCCTCAATAACACTCATCATTTGGATCGGCTGAGCTTGTTGGCAAACCAAGCGTCTCTTGAGAGTATGTTTTTCGCCGCGGTCGAGTCGCGCATCCCGGTAGGCTCAACGTCGTCAAGCGATACACCTCTTTACATATGAGACGCGGCATCCGGCCGGCCTGTCGTCGGGAACTCGTCCGTGCCCGCGGCGTGTCCGCGGCGGCTGAGGGCGGGCGTGAGGCCCGATGTCGGGGGAAGCGCGTTATGAAATCTGCGGAAAAGATAGTGAAAGAAGTCTTCCGTAAGCTCGGGCTTGAAATCTCGCGTTACCGCCCGGAGACAAGCCCCGCGGAGGCAGAGCCTCCGGGCAGCAGCCCCCTCAGCGACATCAAGAGGCTGACACGTAGTCACCCACTTGTCGTTTTCGATGTCGGGGCAAACATCGGCCAGTCGGCATGGACTTATCAGAAGTTGCTGCCACAGTCCGAGATTCACTCTTTCGAGCCAAGCCCCGCGACGTACAAGGCGCTCGCGAAAAATATCGGCTCCCGCCGCGGCATCTATCTTAACAACCTGGCGGTCGGCAGCTCGTGCGGGAGGAAAATGTTTTTCGAAAACCACCACCCCGAGATGAGTTCGTTTTTACGCCCGGGCGAGTCCTGCTGGGGGGAAGTCGTGAAGGAAACCGAGGTCGAGGTCATCACCCTGGACAGGTACTGCGAAGAGAAAGGCATCCCGCACATCAGCCTCCTCAAGACGGACACGCAGGGTTATGACTTCGAAGTCCTGAAGGGGGCCGACGGGCTGATGAGGGGCAACCGCATAGAGCTGATCTTTATGGAGGTCATCTTCTCGGCCATGTACCAAGATTTACCCGCCTTCGACGAAGTGTACAGGTTCCTCTTGGACAGGGGTTTTAAGCTGGTCTCATTCTACCAGTTCCATTACCAGCAGGAGATGGCGAGCTGGTCGGACGCGCTTTTTCTGAACACCAGCTTCGGGTCACGGCGGGATGCCGCTTGATAACAGCGTAGTATTCCGCACTTCGATGCTGGGGACTTCCCGCCGGCCGAACGAGTATGCGATGCCGTTCTGGATGCCGGATGAGGTCGAGGCGGTGTTCAATGGTGAATTGCCACTCCGCGAGAAGGCGGCCCGCCCGGTCGTCGGCTTCTGCGGACATAATCACCCGTTGAAGCTGGACGCCCGTATAAAATTCAAGCGCAAGCGGCCGCGGGCGGCCCTTTCACCTCATACGATTGATCCCGCACGACGGCCGTCTCAGGCTCGAAGCGGATGAAGATGTAATCGGCGTCGTCCAGTATCTCGACGAAGCGCGGGTCCCAGCCTTCTAACTCGCCCATGTAGCGGCCCAGCAGCCGCTTCATACGCTCGGCGTCGTGGCCTTCGAGGCGGGCCTGCCCGCGGAAGCCGACGTGCCGGACGAGACCCGTCGAGGCGTCGAAATCCACGACCCCGACGGCGCAGCGCGGCTCCCGCTCGATCCGCTTCGGGAAAGAGTCCGTCGCGTAGTTCCCGATGACCCACAGCGCCCCGCCCTCCCACAGGAACCAGACCGGCGACTCGCGCGGGCCGTGCTCGGAGGCGGTGGCGAGGTGGGCGAACAGGGGGCGGGCCAGAACGTCCTCCATCAGACGGAGGGCAGGCTCTTCGTCAAGATCGAAGCGGCTTCCCGTCTCGCGAATGATTTTCATGGTGCGACTCTTTCTTCAACTCCGCGCCTGACGCATAGTAAACGCACTGCGAGCCGCCGGTAAACGCGCTCGCGCCGGCGACGACCTTGAAGGCCCTCGCGTTTTCATTCCCCCGCGAGAAAAAATTTTCCGGCGCGGTGAGCGATTTCGCGTCCGGGGCGCGCATTACCGGGCGAGGAAGAATTTTGCCGCCGGCGCGGGGGCGGCGCGCGCCGGGCGCTGACGTGGGAGGTCTGAATGAAGAGTTCGACGCAGGCGGAAGAGGGCGCGCTGGGGTTTCTGGTCGGGGCCTGCTACCTGGTCTCGTTGACGCTGTGCGTGGCTGGCGCGGCGGAACCTGCGCCTCGGGCGCGGCGACCGCCGCGGGGCGGCGCGCCTGGCCGCCGTCATCTTTTCGCTCTCGGTGCTGGGGTGGCTCGTCGGGGCCGACCACGTGCCTTCCGTCGTGGGCGAGCTGTACCTCTTCTGGTTCGGCGTCGCCAAGGCGCTCTTGCGCGCGGGCGTCGTCTGGGTGCTCTACATGGCGCTGGAGCCTTACGTGCGGCGCCGGTTCCCGGAGCTGATCATCTCCTGGAGCCGGCTGCTGGCGGGCGACTTCCGCGACCCGATGGTGGGCCGCGACATCCTCGTGGGGATGCTGGCGCTGCTGAGCCTCTACGTCTTCCGGCTGGGGGTCGAGCTGTTCGCGCGGCACATGGGGCGGCCCGCCGAGGTCAACGTGCGGGACCTCAGCGACGGCTCGTTACGCGAGGCGGCCTCGTGGTTCCTCGAAGGTCAGGTCTTCATGTCGCTGTTGCACGGCCTCGTCTACGCGTTCGTGCTCTTCCTCATCTCGCTGGCCCTGGGCCGGAGGTGGGCGGCGGGCCTCGGGCTGTGGCTGCGCTTCATGCTCGTCTCGCTCGGCGGCGGCCCGCCCCCGGCGCTGTGGAACTTCCTCGTGACCGGGCTTAGTTTCGCGATGCTCGCGTTCGTCACCGCGCGCTTCGGGCTGCTCGCCATGGTCTCGGCGTAGTTCTTCTACTTCATGCTCGCCTTCTACCCTTACACCTCCGACCTCTCGGCCTGGTACGCGGGCGTCTCGCTCTCCGCCCTGCTCGTCTGCACGGGCCTCGCCCTCTACGCCTTCCGCACCTCGCTGGGCGGCCAGCCCCTCCTGCGCGGAAAGTTTCTCGACGACTGAAAAAAGTTTCGGGTTTAAAGTTTCGGGTTTCGAGTTAAAGACAAATTGCTTTCTAACCCGAACCTTTAAACCCGAAACTTTTTAGTCTCTGAGGATCGGCACGACCTCGGTCTGGGCGGGGCGGCCCGTGACCTCGATGTCGCCGTCGCCGACGTAGACGTCTATTTCGGAGCGGACGCCGAAGAGGCCCTCCTGGTAGACGCCCGGCTCGATGGAGAAGCAGGTGTGCGGGGCGATGCGGCGGCCGTCCGGGGTTTCGAGGTTGTCAATGTTGGCCCCGTTGCCGTGCACCTCCTCGCCGATGGAGTGGCCGGTGCGGGTGACGAACTGCTCGCCGAAGCCGGCGCGCTCGATGAAGCCGCGCGAGACGTCGTCAATCTCGCGGCCCGGGACGTAGTTGCCGGCCCGCACCTGCTCGCGCAGAAAATCGACGGCCGCGTCGCGCGCCCCGCACACGATCTCGAAGACGCGCGCGTGCTCCTCGGGCACGCTCTCGCCGACGTAGCCCGTCCACGTCTGGTCGGCGTAGATCGCGCCGGGCCGCTTGAGCTTCGCCCACACGTCCAGGAGCACGAAGTCGCCGCGGCGGATGGGCGAGTGGGTGTCCTTCGTCGGGCTGTAATGCGGGCTGGCGCTGTTGGCGTTGGCGGCGACGATGGGCGGCGCCCCGTCGCTCGTCATCCCCTCCTCCTCGAAGCGGCGCATGATGAACTGCTGGATGTCGTACTCGGTCGTCTCTTCGCCGGCGCGCACGCGGCGGCCGATCTCGCCGAAGGCTTCGAGGATGATGTTGTGGATGTGGTCGGCGGCGCGGTCGTGTGTCTCCTTCTGCTCGGGCGTCAAGACGGCCTCGAAGTGCTGCACGAGTTCGGCGCTCGTGACGGGTTCGACGCCTATCGAGCGGACTAGTTCGACCGTGCCGGCGTCCACGCGCGAGACGTAAGGGATGTCGCCCATCGGCGAATACTGCATGGCGACTTGCGGGCGCGCGTCGTCGCCGCCGCCCCCGCCCGCGGCCGAGAGCGCGTCGCGCAGGTGCGCGTGCAACTGCTGCCAGCGGAGGTAGACGAGGCGGCGGCCCGGCAGAGAGTCGAGCTTCCCCGGCTCGATGCGGTGGACGACCTTCGTCGGCTCGCCCTCCGCGGGGACGAAGTAGAACCAGCGGCGCGAGGCGAACTTGTTCTGGTCGAGGAGGAGGATGCGGTACGAGAGCGGGTCGCTGCGGCGGAAGTCGTAGAAGAGCCAGCCCCGGAGGCCGGCCTCGCGCAGCGCGCGCTGGATGTCTGCCACGCGCCGAGCGTGCGCGTCGCCGTTTTGTGCGTTAGCCATGTCGGAGACCTCTTTTCCTTCAGGTTTCGGGTGGCGGGTTTCGAGTTAAAGACGATTTCTTAACTCGAAACTTTATTTTATAAATTCTCCACGACGAAGTCGGCCATCATCTGCCGCATGTGTTTGAGCAGCAGCGGGTCGGTGACGCCGTGGCGCGACTTCGGGTAGAGCATCAGTTGGAAGGGCTTGCCGGCCTTCTGCAACTCGTAGGCGAACTGGATGGTGTTCGCCGCGTGGACGTTGTCGTCAATGCTGCCGTGGATGAGCAGGAGCTTGCTGTGCAAGTCCTTCGCGGCCGCGAGCACGGAGGTCACGCGGTAGCCGTCGGGGTTGTTCTGCGGCGTCCGCATCACGCGCTCCGTGTAGATCGAGTCGTAGTTGGCCCAGTCGGTGACGGAGCCGCCCGCGATGCCGAGCTTAAAGCTGCGGCTGTGCGTCAGCGCGTAACTCGTCATGAAGCCGCCGTAGCTCCAGCCCCACAGCCCGATGCGCGAGGCGTCCACGAAGGGCAGGCCCTTCAGGTAGCTCACGCCGTCCTCCAAATCCTGCAACTCCAGGACGCCCATCTTCTGGTAGCCCTGCCACGCCGACTCCACGCCCTTGCCGCTGGCCGTGCGGTTGTCGAGCACCCAGATGATGTAGCCCTTCTGCGCGAGCATCTGGTGCCACAGGTAGCCCTGGCCGCCCCAGCTGTTCTTGACCTGCGGCGCGTGCGGCCCGCCGTAGGTGAAGCTCATCACGGGGTACTTCTTCGACGGGTCGAAGCCGGGCGGGCGGATCATCATGGCCTCCATCGGGAAGCCGTCGCGCGTCTTGATCTGGAGGAACTCCACGGCGCCGAGCCGGTACTGCCTGAGCGCCTCGACGCGGTTCTCGTCAACCGCGCGGGCGAGCGAGCCGTCGGCGTTGTGCAGGCGCACCTGCGTCGGCGTGTGGACATCGCTCCAGTTGTCGAGGAAGAGCGTGAGCTGCGGGTTGAAGTTGGGCCGGTGCGTGCCTTCGGTCTGGGTCAGGCGGGTCAGCCCCGTGCCGTCGAGCTTAATACGGTAGACCTGCTCGGCGATGTGGTTGTCGGCCGCCGTGCCGCGGAAGTAGACCCAGCCCGCCCGCTCGTCCACGCCTTCGAGCGAGCGCGCCTCCCACCTGCCGTCCGTCACCTGCCGGATGAGGCGGCCGTCGGCCGCGTAGTGGAAGATGTGCATCCAGCCCGTCCGCTCGGTGCGCCAGAGGAAGGAGCCGTCGCGGAGCCAGACGGGGTTGTCCGTGGCCTCGATCCACGCGGCCGTCTTCTCGCGGAAGAGGCGCGTGGTCTTCCCCGTCGCGGCGTCGGCCGCGTTCAAATCGAGGAAGGTCTGCTCGCGGTTCTGCGCCTGGTAGAGGACGCGCTTCGAGTCGGGCGACCACGCGACGCGGGAGACGAGCAGGTCGGTCGGCTCGTAACCCGCGAGGTCGGCCCAACGCGCCTCCCCGCCCGCGGCCCGGACGACGCCGACGCGGACGAGCGGGTTCGGCTCGCCGGGGAGCGGGTAGGGCGTGTTCTCCACCACCTGCTCGCGCGGGATGTGGTCAACGACCGGGAACGTCTTGACGCGCGTCTCGTCGAGCCGGAGGTAGGCGAGGCGCGTCGAGTCGGGCGACCACCAGTAGCCGCGCCGGTTCCCGCGCCCGTACAGTTCCTCTTCGTAGACCCAATCGAGAACGCCGTTCAAAGTCAGCGGGCCGCCGTCCGAGGTGAGCGCGCGCTCGCGCTGCGTGGCGAGGTCAACGACGTAAAGGTTGTGGCCGCGGACGAAGCTGACCATGCGGCCGTCGGGGCTGAAGTCGGCCTCCAGTTCCTCTTCCGGCCCCGAGGTCAGGCGGAGCGCCGAGTCGGAGCCGAGTTCGTAGTAGAAGAGGTCGCCGCCGTGGTTGAGCAGGACGCCGTTCTCGGCCGGGTTGAGCTTGTACGAGGAGGTGCGCGAAAGCTCCCGCGCGTCGTCGCGGCTCATGCCGGGCAGGCGCGCCAGCGCCGCCTCCATCCGCGCGGCGTCGAGGAAGGGCGCGGCCCGCCCCGCCCGCGCGTGGACGCGCACGAGTTGGGCCGCGCCCTCGTCCTTCTTGCTTTGCAGGTAGTGCTCGCCGTCCCTGAGCCACTTGCGGTCGGTCGTCGCGGGCGGGCCGCCGAAGTCAACCTTCTTGACGGGGTCGTAAATGTCGTCGGTGGTGAGCAGCCTGTCCTGCGCCCGCGCCGCGGCGGCGGAGCAGACGAGCAGCAAAATAAGAAGGGCGTCTCGGAAGACTGTCGGGGCAGGGCTTGTCCCTGCCCGCGCGTCCGCAAGATTCCGCGTCGAATCGTCTCGCAGCTTGAGCGGGCAGGGACAAGCCCGGCCCCTACGGAATTCCTTCGCGCCGTCGGCTCCGGCGAACGGTTCGGGCGGGGTCACGTGTTCGTTTCGCATGTGGCTCGTTATTGTCCTGTCAGCTCTTTGACCAACTCCCCGGCGTCGTACATCTTGCCGAGCGCCTCGACGACGGCCGCACTGTGGACGGCGACGGCGCGCCCGCCCTCCGCTTCTTCGACATACCAGTAGCGGTTCGGCAGCTTCTGGATGTTACTGTCGAAGTTGAGGCCGACGACCTCCGCGTCGCGGTTGAGGACGGGGCTGCCCGAATTCCCGCCGATGGTGTCGGCCGTGTAGACGAAGTTGAAGGGCGTCGAAAGCTCCAGCGCGCCCTTGCGCTCGCGGAAGCGCGCGGGCAGGTCGTAGGGCGGGCGCTCGGCGAAGCCCGCGGCCCGGTCGTAGAGGCCGTGGAAGGTCGTGCGGAAGGGCACGAGCGTCGTGTCCTCCTCGTAGCCCTTCACCGTCCCGAAGCTGAGGCGGAGGCTCCCGGTCGCGTCCGGGTAGACGGTCTTGCCGTAGACGGCGAAGCGCGCCGCGGCGATCCGCTGCCCCGCGCTCGCCTCGACGCTTTTGACGTTCGACTCCTCCCACGCGCGCAGCTCGCGGTAGATCGGCTCGACGTTGCGCGCGAGGACAATCAGCGGGTCGTCGGACTTGGCGACGGCCGCCGCGCCGCCTTCGAGCAGGGCCGTGCGCGCGGCCACGTCGGCCAGCTTCGTCCCCGCGACCAGTTTGCGCGCGGACGCCTCGGGCGAC
>JALZHT010000620.1 GCA_030860645.1 Acidobacteriota bacterium | reverse complement strand
GCGCCGCAGAGGTCGCGCCCGGCCATCGTCAACCCGAAGACCGCCGCCGTGCGCGAGGCGACGGCCGAGGTCTTGCAGGAGACGAGCGCCATCCGCAAGCTCCCCGTGCTCCGCCAGGTGCGCAGCGGCGCGCAGACGCGGGCCGAGATCGAGCAGATGCTCGTCCGCAACCTCAACCAAAGCTCCTCGCCGGAGGAGCTGCGCGCGACCGAGCTGACGCTGAAAAAGCTCGGACTCCTGCCCGCCGACTTCCAGCTCCGCGCCTTCCTCGTCAAGCTGCTCGCCGAGCAGGTCGCCGGCTACTACGACCCGAAGGCCCGCGAGTTCTTCCTCGCCGACTGGATCGACCTCGACGGCCAGAAGCCGGTCATGGCCCACGAGCTGACGCACGCCCTCCAGGATCAGCACTTCAACCTCCGCCGCTTCGAGAACTGGCCGCCGCACGACTCCGACGCCGAGGCCGCCGCCCACGCGCTCGTCGAGGGCGACGCGATGCTGGTGATGATGCAGTACGTGATGCGCAGCCCGGCCCGCCAGCTCGCGATGCTGAAGTCGCTCGTGATGGGCGCGGCCGGCTCGACCGAAGTCTACGACAAGGCCCCGCGCGTGCTGCGCGAGACGTTAGTCTTCCCCTACTCGCAGGGGGCGGGCTGGGCCGGGCAGGTCTACCGCCGCGGCGGCTGGGAGATGGTCTCGGCCGCCTACCAGAAGCTCCCGCAGTCGACCGAGCAGATCCTCCACCCGGAAAAATACTTCGCCGGCGAGGCCCCGCAGAAAGTCCTGCTCAAGGACATCTCGGCCGCGTTGGGTAAGGGCTGGAGGATGGCCGACCAGGACGTGAACGGCGAGTGGTCGTACTACCTCATCCTCGACGAGTTCTTGCAGGCGAAGGGCGACTCGCAAAAGGCCGCGGCCGGCTGGGGCGGCGACCGCTACGCGCTCTTCACGGGGCCGCGCCCCGGCGACACGGTCGTCGCGCTCAAGACCGTCTGGGACACCGAGGCGGACGCGCGCGAGTTCTTCGACGCCTACGCCCGCCGCACGACGAAGCGCTACGGCGTCGAACCCGCCGCCGAGGCCGAGGGACGCCGCACGTGGGCGACGCCCGAAGGCGGCGTCTCGGTCGAATTGGTCGGCCGGTCGGTCGTCATCATCGAGGGCGTGCCGGCGGGCGTGCCGGCCGAGTCACTGAGCAAACTGCTTTAAGGGTATCGCCGCAAGGGCCGACCCCTATCGTACAGGAGTGTCCCAAGCCCACTTTACTCGTGCGACTGGTGGTTCTTACGACAAAGATTTATTGACAGCCTAGCCGACTAGACGTACGCTCAGCAGCCTACCGTCAGGTCGCCCGACCTCCTCTTCACGTATTCAAGGTATCGTGACTGAAGTGCTATACCTATTCGTCGGGAGCTTCTTATGCGCACTCACAAAGCCGCTGTCCTCTTAGTTATCTCTACCCTCGCCGTAACAACGATCACTGCCATGGCGATGCGCACTAAAAGTAACAGCTTCTTCCGTAATCAGGATCACTCGCCGAACGAAAGACAGCAAGAAGAACGGTACAACCGCAGGAAGGAGCGGGAAAGAAAGTTCCCCGCGGTCGATTACGAAGCCCCCGAACCTGCCGAACCTGAAAAAAGAGCCAAGAGAAAACTTAAGAATAGTCGCTACGATAGATTCGGATTTGCCATAGAAGACCCTTCACCCCGCACCGGGGAGGAGTCACTCGAAAGCGAGTGGCAACTTCACGTCGAATCAATTCCCGCGGCACAGAGTGACAGTATTGTGGTCGGCGAGGTGTTATCCGGGGAGGCGCACCTCTCCAATGACAAGGCCGGTGTCTACTCGGAATTCACCGTCCGCATTATCGAGGTAATAAAAAGTAATAACCCGTCCCTCCTGGCTCCGGGCAACCTGATCGACATAGACCGACCCGGCGGATTCGTGCGGTATCCTAATGGGCACAAACGGTTTTACAGCGTCTTGGGACAAAATATGCCCGAAATCGGCCGTCGCTATGTGTTATTCCTCACCGCCTCCGGGCAGAGTCCTAACTACCGTCTTTTAACAGGGTATGAGCTAGGTAGTGACGGAGTCGCCCCGCTCGACAATTCAACCAAAATGGATGTCTACAAAGGGGTGGATGAAACAACTTTCCTGAAAACAGTGCGCGACGCCGTTACTAAATCCCAATAGTGTGTGGGACATAAAAAGACTAATGAAAAACCTTCCTCACAAAATCCCGTCCCTCGAAAGTATTATCCAAACTGTCTGTTTTCGTAGTGATGGGCTTATGTCTTCTAATGTTGGCTACTACGCATGAAGGACACCCCGTTAACGCACAAATTGGTTGTTCTGAGCCGCCAATTTATGCGACAACAACAGAGGAAGGGTGGCCTCAGGGTAAACCAGTAAATGTTAAATTGATGCCAAGTGGGAATATAACGATAGGAAGGCTTTAGAAGAAGGAAATATAAAGTGGAACGCCTTTTCAACAGATAATTGCTCCCGGGTGAACTTTAGCGGGTTCGGCATTCAGACTTTCACAAGTTATGCGGTCGCCCCGCCTGACTACACAATCTGGTGGCAAAAAGATGACCCCAATACCGGGTATAACGGCGGGGTTTTTAAGCATTATTGGATAAACCCTTCCGGGCCGGGTCGGCACGTTTTGGCCGCTCGGATTAAGATCAAACCAACCATCTCTAACACCACTGTCCCTAGTGGGACGCGAACCACGACGGCATTTCCGAGCCGGGTGAATTACACCCGTTACAAGACCTCGGCCTGAAATCCATTGACCTCGATTACAAGCAGTCACGGCGCACCGACGAGCACGGCAATCAATTCCGCTACCGGGCGAAGGTTAAGGACGCACACGGCGCGCAAGCGGGACGCTGGGCCTGGGACGTGTTTCTCGTCGCGGGGCCGTAGTTAGAAGCGGCCTCGCAGAATGGTTGACCGCCCGGGAGTCGTCACAGGCTGCCGGGCGGTTTTCTTTTCCGGCGCGCGGCCGTGAGAGCGGGTCGCCGGCGTCCTCGGCCCTGTTCCCGAAGTGGGGCCTTCTTTGTCTCCCGCGCGCTCCTGTGCTATGTTCCGG
>JALZHT010000619.1 GCA_030860645.1 Acidobacteriota bacterium | reverse complement strand
CGGCCGAGGGGGCGGACGAGGCGGACGAGGCGGACGACGACGGCAGCGACCTCCAGGCGCTCATCGAGGTCGGCGAGGAGGAGGGCATCCTCGAAGAGGAGGAGCGCGAGCGCATCCAGAACATCATCGAGTTCGGCGAGACGCGCGCCGGCGAGATCATGACGCCGCGCACCGACATCGTGGCGCTGCCGATTGCGGCCACCGTGCGCGAGGCGCGCGACGCCGTCGTCGAATCGAAGTACTCGCGCCTGCCCGTCTACCGCGAGCAGATTGACAACGTCGAGGGGCTGATCTACGTCCGCGACCTGCTCGCCTGCTGGGCCGAGGGGCGCGAGGACGAACCCATCGAGCCGCTGCTGCGCGCCGCCTACTTCGTGCCCGAGACGAAGCCGGTCGACGAGCTGCTCGAAGAGATGCAGAAGACGCACGTCCAGCTCGCCCTCGTCGTCGACGAGTACGGGGGCCTGGCCGGCCTCGTCACCGTCGAGGACATCCTCGAAGAGATCGTCGGCGAGATCGAGGACGAGGACATCGAGGGCGAGGAGATCGTCGAGATCGTCGAGGCCGACGACGGCTACTACGACGTGCTCGGCTCGACCGAGGTCGGGAAGGTCGAGCGGCTCTTCGACCTCGAAATCGAGGACGACGATTTCACGACCATCGCCGGCCTCGTCATCAGCGAGTCGGGGCGCGTCCCGCCGCCGGGCACGCGCCTGACCTTCCGCGGCCTCGACGTGGAAGTCCTCGAAGCCGACGAGCGCCGCATCGGCCGCCTGCGCCTGCGCCGCGCGCCCGGGAACGGCGAGCGGCCCGAGGAAGATTGAAGAAATTTTTGATTTTGGATTTTTGATTTTCGATTTAAAGGCGCAAGCGGCCTGCTTTCAATCGAAAATCAAAAATCCAAAATCCTATAAATCCGACAGGGGGAGCATGTCGAAGAAGAAGAGCAAGTTTCTGTCGGGGCGGCGCATCGACCCGCGCCCTTTGACGGGCGACGTGTCGCTGCCCGACTTGATAGACGAGACGTTCCTGGCGTACAACGCGGCGCGCCTGCGCGAGGCGTGCCGGCTCTTCACGCAGAAGATGCTGGAGCCGGACGTGACGGTCGGGCTTTCGATCACGGGCGCGCTCACGCCGGCGGGCCTCGGCATCTCGTCGCTCATCCCGCTCATGCGCGCCGGCTTCGTCGACTGGATCATCACGACCGGCGCGAACCTCTACCACGACACCCACTTCGGCATCGGCCTCGCGCTCCACCAGGGCAGCGCCGCCATCTCCGACGTCGTGCTGCGCGAGGAGGAGGTCGTCCGCATCTACGACATCTTCTTCGACTACTCGGTGCTCCTGGACACCGACGCCTTCTTCCGCCGCCTCATCGAGGGCGAGGAGTTCCAGCGGCCGATGTCGACGGCCGAGTTCCACCACCTCTGCGGCAGGTACGTGCGCGAGCGCGAGCGCAGGCTGGGGCTGGAAGACAAATCCTTCCTCGCCGCCGCCTACGAACTCGGCGTGCCCGTCTACACCTCCAGCCCCGGCGACTCGTCCATCGGCATGAACGTCGCCGCGAAGGCTTTGCAGGGCAACAAGCTCGCCTTCGACCCGTCGGCCGACGTGAACGAGACGGCGGCAATCGTGCTCGCGGCCAAGCGCGGCGCGATCCACGGCCGGGGCGACAAGGGGAGGAGGCACGGCGGCAGGAGCGCGGTCTTCATCCTCGGCGGCGGCAGCCCCAAGAACTTCATGCTCCAGACCGAGCCGCAGATTCAGGAGGTCTTAGGCATCGACGAGCGCGGCCACGACTACTTCCTGCAAATCACCGACGCCCGCCCCGACACGGGCGGGCTTTCGGGCGCGACGCCGGGCGAGGCGGTCTCGTGGGGCAAGGTCGACCCCGAACGGCTGCCCGACGCCGTCGTCTGCTACGTGGATTCGACCATCGCGCTGCCGCTCATCACGGCCTACGCGCTCGCCCGCCACGAGCCGCGCGAGCCGAAGCGGCTCTACGACCGCCGCGGCGAACTGATGGACTTGCTGATGGAGGAATACGGCAGGTCTGAGAGAAGGTAAAAGCCGTGAACCGTATATCGTGAATCCTCAATCGAAAGTGCCGTCGTAACTTTCGATTCACCACTCGACCTGAGTGAGGCTCGGCCACGATTCACGATTTACGATTCACGATTCACGGTTTCCGAGGGGCTTCACAATGGTAAAAACGATCAGGGACGATAAGCCGCGGGTCTACTTCGACTGCAACAAGTGCCCGGCCTTCTGCTGCTCGGTCTACGACCGCGTGCAGGTCAAGACGCGCGACATCAACCGGCTGGCGAAACATTTCAACGTCTCGTTCGAGACGGCCAAGCGCCGCTACACGCGCATCAACCGCGAGTCGGGCGAGCGCGTGCTGCGGCGCGTCAAGGACTCCATCTTCGAGGAGACCTGCATGTTCCTCAACCAGGAGACGCGCGGCTGCGGCATCTACCACGCGCGGCCCGGGGTCTGCCGCGAGTACCCGGCGCGCTCGCGCTGCGCCTACTACGACCTCCTCCAGTTCGAGCGCCGGCAGCAGGACGACGAGACGGTCGTGCCCCTCGTCCAGATCACCTTCCACGAGGTCAAGAAGGAGAAGGTTCAGCGCGGCAACGGCGTCGAGAAGGTCTGGGAGTGGGAGCCGGAGGCGAAATAAAACCGTGAACCGTGAATCGTAAATCGTGGTTGCGTGCCGGCCACGTTCAATGTCACTCTCCCACGTCAGAGAGGCGGAGCCTTCGATTCATGACTGACGATTCACGCCCTTTGAGAGGTGCAGCGATGCGCGAACTGTTGGCGAAGATGGTGGGGAAGAAGCTGGACATTTTCTGCGGCGGCGCTTCGAGCCTGCGCGGGAAGCTGGTGAAGGTAGACGAGGCGGTGGCCCACCTCGTGGACGAGGATGACCGGATGTTCTATTTGGCGATTGACCGCATCGTCGTTATCAGCGAGTCGCGCGAGAGCGATCAGCGCGCGGGCTTCGTGACCGGCTTCGCGCGGTAGCCCCGCCCCCGCGCGGCGGCCGCCGAGGGCCGAGGCGCGCCCGGAAGAGCGAAGGCCGGCGCACTCGACAC
>JALZHT010000618.1 GCA_030860645.1 Acidobacteriota bacterium | reverse complement strand
GTCATCTTCCCTTCCTCGCGCTCCGTCCAGACGGAGCGCACGTTGAGGGCGCGCGCCACCTCCCAGCCGATGACGATGCCGCCGATGGCCGGGGCCGCCACCGTCTCGACCCGCCCGCCCTCGAAGCGTTCGGCGATGGCGCGGCCGAACGCCTCGGCCTCCGGCGGGTGCTGGAGGACGAGCGCGCATTGCAGGTAGTGGGTGCTGTGCAGGCCGCTCGTCAGCACGAAGTGGCCTTCGAGCAGCGCGCCCGTCCTCAGGAACCTCTCGACGACTTCGCCGCCGTCCATCAACGTATTCCCTTCCCTCGGGTGCGTGCTACAATGCGCCGCGATGCAGACCTTCCGCAACCTCGTCCCCGACTCGGGGCTCGTACAGGAAACGATTCAACTGCTGCGCTCGAACGGGGGCCGGGCCTCGACGGCCGAGGTCGCCGAAGCCGTCCTCCAGCTCCCCGCCCTCGAACCCGCCTTCGCCACCACGCTCGTCTCCGAACTGATCCGCGACGACTGGCGCGTCCGGGTGGACGAAGATTCGCACGAGGTCGCGGTGCTCTGCGAGGACGACGACTGCCGGGCGCTCGCGGAGGCCGACTTCGTCGTCTTCGACGTGGAGACGACGGGGCCGAAGACGCCCGGCTCAAGGATCATGGAGTTGGGCGCGTACCGCGTCGCGCGGGGCCGCATCGTCTCCGAGTTCCAGACGCTCGTCAACCCCCTCATCCCGATCCCGCCCTTCATCGCCGGACTGACCGGCATCACCGACCAGATGGTCGCCGCCGCGCCGACCTTCGAGGAGGTGGCGGCCGACTGGCTGCGCTTCGCCGACACGGCGATCCTCGTCGCGCACAACGCCGTCTTCGACGTGCGCTTCATCAACCACGA
Source organism: Acidobacteriota bacterium (assembly GCA_030860645.1). Classification (GTDB taxonomy): domain Bacteria; phylum Acidobacteriota; class Blastocatellia; order Pyrinomonadales; family Pyrinomonadaceae; genus QHXN01. Next base: position 2,219 of record JALZHT010000618.1, on the reverse strand, counting down.
AGTCTCGCTCGTCTTCCCCGGCCGCCGGATGCCGAACGCGCACCTCTGCACGGTCTCGCTCGCGCGCCGCGTCCTGCCCGACCTCAAGAGCTTCCGCCTGCCGGCGCTCGCCGAGCACTTCGCAGTCTCCCACCGCGTCCGCCACCGCGCCGGCGACGACGCCCGCGCCACCGCCGAAGTCTTCCTCGTCCTCCTCGAACTGCTCCGCCAGCACGGCGTCCGCGACGTGGCCGGGGCCAGGCAGTTCAAGAGGCACGCGACGGCGGCCGGCGGTTAAAGCAACTGTCATCACGCACGTTTCGGGTTCAATCGCTCGCCGCCTTAACTGTCGGTTTCAGAAAATCCTTTACCAGCCATCCCCGCCCCCGCCCGCCGCGCGCCGCTCTGACGCTTCTTGAAAAACCCTCTCAACAGGAAGCCCGCGACGAGGGCGGCGGCCACGCCGAGGCCGACCGCCGGGTAGTTCTGCGCCAGCAGGTCTTTCGCTTCCTCGCCATATTTCACGGCGAGGAAGCCTTCGAGGAAGAAGCGGAAGGCGCGGCCCGCGGCGACGGCCGCCGCGAAGCGCAGGACGCTCAGGCGGAAGACCCCGGCCGTGACGACGAACAGCTTGAACGGGAACGGCGGCGGCAGCACCGACGCCACGAGCACCGAAAGCACGTCGTAGCGGTCAACCCACTCCTTCACGCGCGCCTGCTTCGACGGCGCGAACTTCTCCAGCGCCCGCCGCCCCGCCCGCCGCGAGATGTAATACAGGATGACGCAGCCGATGACCGACCCCGCCGTCGCCGCCAGAGCGTAGACCGGCATCCACGCCGGCCGCTGCGTCGAGAGCAGGATCATCACCGCGTCGGGGCCTCCCGGCAGCGGGATGAGCGCCGAGTCGAGCAGCGCGACGGCGAACAGCCCCGCCGGCCCGAAGGCGACGAGGTAGTTCGAGACGTGGTCGAGGCCGTTCGTGATTTTGCGGAAGAGCCACTTCACCCCGTTGACCGTTTCCTTTATGGAGACTGCTCAGGCCCCGCGCCGTCGGGCGTCTCGCTGACCTCTTCGAGCATGCTCCGCCGCGGCGTCTTGATGTGCTTGGCGGCGACGTAGACGGCGACACCCAGGATGACGAGGCCGGCGGCGACGCTCAAGATCAGGAGGCCGTTGTGGCGCAGGAAGTCTATGACCTGCTCGCCGTAGAAGACGGCCAGCGCGCCCTCGACGTAGTAGCGGAGGCTGCGCGCCAGCATGATCGTCAGCATGAAGCGCCAGCGCGGGTATTCGAGCGCGCCGGCCGTCGCCACGAAAATCTTGAACGGCATCGGCGGCGGCAAAAGCGCCGGGATGGCGAGCGCCAGGAACCCGAAGCGGGCGTAGGCGCCCTCGACCTTCGCGATGGCCTCGGGCTTGAAGCGCCGCCGCATCACGGCCTGGCCGCCGCGCCGCATGATGACGTAGAGGACGTTGCAGCCGATGACGGAGCCGGCGGCGGCGAAGAGCGGGAAGTAGAAGGCGGCCTTCGGGTCGCTGTAGCAGCGCGCGACGACGAGGTAGTCGTTAATCTCGGGCAGCGAGAGGAGCGACGAGTCGAGCGCCCCGATGACGACCATCGCCGGCCCCGCGACGTAGATCGGGACGCCGACAATGAAGTCGTGGAGCCACTTGGCGACCCCGGCCAGCCAGTCGAACATAAACAAAAGTTTCGAGTTTCGAGTTTCGAGTTGCGGGTTAAAGACTAACACAACTCGAAACTTTAACCCGCAACTCGAAACTCGAAACTCGAAACTAATTTATTGCGCCGGCGCGAAGACCGTGGGGGTGTCGTAGGTGACGCCGAAGGTGACGCCGGAGCGGGGGCTGAAGTCGGTGAGGCCCTTGATGCCGGCGGCGTCGAAGCGCAGCCCGACGGCCTTGACCTGGACGCCGAGGCGGAACTCGCCGAGCGGCTCGGTGCCGAGCGGGGCGCGGCCCCGCCGCGTGTTGGCGCGGCCGTTGACCTCGGCGGCGAGGTTGACCTGCCGGTTGATGCGGAAGATGCCGGCCAGCCCGTAGAGCAGCACGTCGTTCTGCGTGAAGGCTTGGGTCGGCGCGGTGAGGATGCCGACGCCGAGGTTGCCGAAGGTGTTGAGCCGGCCGTCGCGCCCGAACTTCTTGCCGAGGAGGATGAGGCCGAAGGCGTTCGTCTGGTTGAGGCCGAGGCCGCGCGTCTCGTTCGAGTTGGGCAGGTCGAC
>JALZHT010000617.1 GCA_030860645.1 Acidobacteriota bacterium | reverse complement strand
GACGACCGCGGGCCGGAGCGGCGCGCCGCCGGCCGCGACGACGCAGCCGGCCGACGGCCTCGAACAGCTCCTCGCCTACGACGCGAGCGCGCCCCTCGAACTCAAGGTGGTCGGCGCGGAGCGGCGCGACGGCGTGACGGTCGAGGACATCACCTTCCGCGGCGTGGGCGAGACCATCCAGGCTTACGTCGTCCGCCCCGAGGCGGGCGCGGGGCCTTTCGCCGGCGTCCTCTTCGTCCACTGGTTCGCGCCGCCCGAGCCGACCTCGAACCGCACGCAGTACCTCGACGAGGCCCGCGCGCTCGCCCGCCGCGGCACGGTCTCGCTCCTCGTCTCGACCTTCTGGTCCGACCCCGCGCGCTACAAGGCCCGCCGCTGGCAGACCGACTTCGAGAACTCCGTCACCCAGGCGAAGAACCTGCGCCGCGCGCTCGACGTGCTCGTCTCGCTCCCCGGCGTGGACGCGCGCCGCGTCGGCCTCGTCGGCCACGACTACGGCGCGATGTTCGGCGCGCTGGTGGCGGCCGTCGACGCGCGCCCGAAGGCTTACGCGCTCATCGCCGGCACGTCGCGCTTCGCCGACTGGTATCTGTTCGGCTCCTCGACCGGCGTCCCCACGGGCGACGACCTCGCGCGCTTCCGCGAACAGCTCTCGCGGATCGACCCCGTGACCGCCCTCGGCCAGGCGAAAGGCTCCTTCTTCCTCCAGTTCGGCGAGCAGGACAAGTATACGCCGCGCGACAACTTCGTCGGCTTCTACCTGGCCGCCCCCGAACCCAAACGCCTCGCCACCTACGCCTCCGACCACGACATGACCGCCGACATCATCCGCCACGACCGCACCGTCTGGCTCGCCGAACAACTCGGCCTCAAATAAGGATGAGCCGCGGGGGCGCAGGGACACAGAGAGAAGAAGAAAAATAAAAACCTTACCGGAGGCTCAAGCCTCCGGCAAGGTTTTTTTGATTCCTGTTCTTTGTGTCCCTGCGCCCCCGCGGCTCATCCTGAATCCCCCTGCCCTGCGCGTTTGAAGAAAACCGTCCGAGCCTTTATCCTGTCGGGTCTTCTTATCCTGGTTTTTTCTCGACCGTCATGAATTCTGAAGCCATCACGCCCGAAGTCGTCGCCGCACACAACCTGACCCCGGAAGAGTTCGCGCGCATCGAGGGGCTTTTGGGCCGCGCGCCGACCTTCGTCGAACTCGGCATCTTCTCCGTGATGTGGTCGGAGCACTGCTCCTACAAGTCGTCGCGCGTGCACCTGCGGCGGCTGCCGACCGGGGGCGAGCGCGTCATCGTGCCGCCGGGCGAGAACGCCGGCGTCGTGGACGTGGGCGACGGCTGGTGCGCGGCCTTCAAGGTCGAGTCGCACAACCACCCGTCCTTCATCGAGCCGTTCCAGGGCGCGGCCACCGGGGTGGGGGGCATCCTGCGCGACATCTTCACGATGGGGGCGCGCCCCGTCGCCTCGATGAACTCTTTGCGCTTCGGCACGCTCGCGCACCCCGCGCACGGGCGGCGCAACCGCGCGCTCCTCGCCGGCGTCGTCGCCGGCATCGCGCATTACGGGAACGCCTTCGGCGTCGCCACCGTGGGCGGCGAGGTCGTCTTCGACGACGCCTACTCTCTGAACCCGCTCGTCAACGCCTTCGCCCTCGGCCTCGTCCGCCGCGACCAGATTTTCTTCGGCAAGGCGGAAGGCGTCGGCAACCCCATCCTCTACGTCGGGGCGAAGACCGGGAGGGACGGCATCCACGGCGCGACGATGGCCTCGGCCGAGTTCGACGAGGAGGCGCTGGAGAAGCGGCCGACCGTGCAGGTCGGCGACCCGTTCCTGGAGAAGCTCCTGCTCGAAGCCTGCCTCGAAGCGATGCGCGCGGGCGCGGTGGCGGGGATTCAGGACATGGGCGCGGCCGGGCTGACCTCCTCGTCGTGCGAGATGGCGGCGCGCGCGGGCACGGGCGTCGAGTTGGATTTGAGTCTGGTGCCGCAGCGCGAGGAGGGGATGACGGCTTACGAGATCATGCTCTCGGAGTCGCAGGAGCGGATGCTCATCGTCGCGCACGGCGGGCGCGAGCGGCAGGTCATAGACATCTTCCGCAAGTGGGATTTGGACGCGGTCGTCATCGGGCGCGTGACCGATAGCGGCGCGGTCGTCGTCAAACACCACGGCGGGCGCGTCGCCGAGATTCCCTCGAAGTATTTGACGGACGAAGCGCCCCGCTACGAGCGGCCGATGCGGCCGCCTGCGGCGGCAGTTTCGAGTTCCGAGTTGCGAGTTGCGAGTTCGGAAGGTCAAGCGTCGAGTTCCGAGCCGCGGAGTCCAGACGCGGAAAATCAAGGACCGGATTCGGCCTCAACGGGCGGCGGCACGAACTCGAAACTCGAAACTCGAAACTCGGAGCTGCGAAGACTCCTGTCTTCGCCCAACGTCGCGTCGAAGGAGTGGGTCTACCGGCAGTACGACCACATGGTGCGGACGAACACGGCCGTCTTGCCGGGCGCGGACGCGGCCGTGGTGCGCATCAAGGAGACGCGGCGGGCGCTCGCCATGTGCCTCGACGGCAACGGCCGCTACTGCGCCGTCAGCCCGCGCGAGGGCGCGGCGCTCGCCGTGGCCGAGGCGGCGCGCAACGTCGTCTGCGTCGGCGCGCGGCCCGTCGCCATCACCAACTGCCTGAACTTCGCCTCGCCCGAGCGGCCCGAGGTGATGTGGTCTTTCTCCGAGGTGATTGACGGGATGGCCGAGGCGTGCCGCGCCCTGGGGACGCCGGTCGTCTCCGGCAACGTCTCCTTCTACAACGAGACCGAGGGGCGCGGCATCCACCCGACGCCGGTCGTCGGCATGGTCGGGCTTCTCGAAGACGTGCGCCGCGTCGTCACGCAAGGGTTCAAGCGCGAGGGCGACCTCGTCGCGCTCCTGGGCGAGACGGCGGAAGGAGGGCTCGCCGCGAGCGAGTACGCGGCGACCGTCGAGGGCAGGAGTTTCGAGGAGATGAGGGGCGCGGGCGCGCGCCTGCCGCGCATCGACTTCGCGCGCGAGCGCGCCGTGCAGGAGGCGGTCGTGCGCGCCGCCGAAGAGGGGCTCTTGCAGTCGGCGCACGAC
>JALZHT010000616.1 GCA_030860645.1 Acidobacteriota bacterium | reverse complement strand
GCCGGGCGCTTCCTCGAACCGCAGGGGGGCGGACTCGTCGGTCGGCGGCGAGGGCGGGGTCTCTCGTGCGTCGTGCTCGTCAGCGGGCATAGTGCTATCCGGCGGCGGGAGAAGAACAGGTAGACAGCAGACGGTGGTCAGTAGTCAGTAGAAAACGCATCCTTTATCGAATCTTCCGGGCGTCGGCGGCCGCGGCGCGCAGCCCGCCGGCTACTGCCTACTGTCTACTTCCTTTATCCCCTCGCGCGCCGGGCTCCCGAGCGGCACGTTCCCGACGATCTCCAGCTCGAAGCCTTCGAGCGCCGACACCTTCGGGGGGTGGTTCGTGAGCAGGAGGATGCGGCGCAGGCCCAGCTCGTGGAGGATTTGCGCGCCGACGCCGTAGTCGCGGTCGGTGCCGTAGCCCGTCTCGACGCTCGCCTCCTCTTTCGACACCCCGCGCTCCTGCATGAGCTGGTAGGTCTTGAGCTGATAGACGAGGTCGAGGTTGTTGTGGCGCTGGCGCAGGTAGAGGACGACGCCGCGGCCCTCGGCGGCGATCTTCTCCAGCGCCGTGTGCAGTTGGAAGCCCGTGTCGTCAATGAGCGAGCCGAACATGTCGCACGTCACGTTCTCGGTGTGGACGCGGACGAGGACGGGGTCGTCCGTGCGCACCTCGCCCATCACCATCGCCAGGTGCACCTCGCCGTTCAGCTCGTTCTCGAAGGCGACGGCGCGGAAGGTGCCGTAGACCGTCGGCAGGTCGGTCTCGGCGGCGCGGCGCACCAGAACCTCCTTGCGCATCCGGTAGCGGACGAGGTCGGCCACCGTGATCATCTTGAGGCCGTGCCGGGCGGCGAACTCTTCGAGCTGCGGCAGGCGCGCCATCGTCCCGTCCGGGTTCATGATCTCGCAGATGACGCCGGCCGGGGAGAGGCCCGCGATGCGCGCGAGGTCAACGACCGCCTCGGTCTGGCCGGGCCGGACGAGCACGCCGCCCGCCTTGGCCCGCAGCGGGAAGACGTGGCCGGGCCGCGCGAGGTCTTGGGGCCTGGTCTGCGGGTCGACGGCGGTGAGGATGGTGGTGGCGCGGTCGTGGGCCGAGATGCCGGTCGTCACCCCCTTGCGGGCCTCGACCGAGACGGTGAAGGCCGTGCCGAGGAACGAGGTGTTGTCGGCGACCTGCATCGTCAGGTGCAGCTCGTCGCAGCGCTCCTCCGTCAGCGGCATGCAGATGAGGCCGCGGGCGTGCGTCGCCATGAAGTTGATGATCTCGGGCGTGACCTTCTCGGCCGCGCAGCAGAGGTCGCCCTCGTTCTCGCGATCCTCGTCGTCCACGATGATGATCAAGCGGCCCTCGCGCATCTCGGCGGCGGCCTCTTCGACGGAAGCAAAAGGCATGGTTTTTAACTCAAAGAAGAACTTCGGCGGAGAGAATTTGCAGTCGCCCGTCATGTTACCCGAAACCGGGCGTTTTTGCGAACCGGAAAAATTAGCCACAGAGGCACCGCAGGCACAGAGAAAAAGGGAAGATAAAACCGTGTCAGTGGAGAGTCGGGCCGCACATTCGCGCGGCGCATTCGCTTTGGACTCGGGCCGACATCCGGCGCGTTGCTCGGGTCTCTCTCGAACATAACTATTTCTTTTTATCCCCGTGTCTGCGGCGTCTCCGCGGCTATTCCTTCCCTGCGTCTGTGTGGCCTACATAACCGAGTTCGGCGAGTTTTTCCGCCGTCACCTCGCGCCCGGCCTGCCGCCCGCCGACCGCGAGGATGCGCTCGACGTACTTGGCGATGATGTCGGCTTCGAGGTTGACGGGGTCGCCGGGGCGCAGGTGTGAGAGGTTGGTGACGGCCCACGTCTTGGGGATGACGGCGATCTCGAAGTATTCGTCGGCGAGCGCGGCGACGGTCAGGCTGATGCCCTCGACCGCGACCGAGCCTTTAAAGACGAGGTAGCGTGCGACCTCGGGCGGGTAACTGATGCGCACCGTCCACGAGCCGCCGTGCTCCTCGGCCGAGAGGAAGCGGCCGCGCGCGTCCACGTGCCCCTGCACGAGGTGTCCGCCGAGCCTGGTGGCGGGCGTCACGGCGCGCTCCAGATTCACGGCCGAGCCGGGGCGGAGGTTCCCGAGCGTCGAGCGCTGCAAGGTCTCGCGCGACCCGTCGGCCGCGAACGAACTCGGCCGCACGTCCAGAGCCGTCAGACACACGCCGTTGACCGCGATGGAATCCCCTTCCCGCGTCCCCTCCGTCACGACGCGCGCCTCGACGCGGACGCGCACGCCCTCGCCGCGCTGCTCGACCGAGCGCACGCGCCCCAACTCTTCGATGATGCCTGTGAACATGAAAGACTCAGCCCGTGATTGATTTCGCCCGGCGACCGACGCCGCGGCGTTACTACTGCGGGTCAGCCTGAGCGCCCGCCCGACGGCCGCGGACGACTTCGAGCATGCGGCGGTAGACCTCTTCGATGGGCAGCTCGGTGGTGTCTATGACGACGGCGTCCTCGGCGATCCGGAGCGGCGAGTCCTGGCGCGAGGCGTCGCGGCGGTCGCGGGCGTTGATGTCGGCGAGCGTGGCCTCGAAGGTCTGGTCGCGCTCCTTCAGGCGCTCCTCGTCGAAGCGGCGGCGGGCGCGTTCCTCGGGGACGGCCGTGAGGAAGAACTTCACGTCGGCGTCGGGGAAGACGACCGTGCCGATGTCGCGCCCGTCGAGGACGACGCCGCCGCGCGCGCCCATCTCGCGCTGACGGCGGACGAGTTCGCGCCGCACCTCGGGGATGGCCGAGACGACCGACGCCGTGTGGCCGATCTGCTCGCCGCGAATCTCCTCCGACACGTCGCGCCCGTCGAGGCGCACCTGCAAAGAGTCGGGGTCGCCCGCCAACTGAATCGAGGCGCGGCGCGCCACCTCGGCCACCGCCCCGGGGTCGGCCGTGCTCGCGCCCGCGCGCGTCACGGCCAGCGCCACGGCCCGGTACATCGCGCCCGTGTCGATGTAGAGCAGCCCCAACTCGCGCGCCAACTTCCGCCCCAGCGTCGACTTCCCCGCCCCGGAAGGCCCGTCAATCGCAATAATGAGTGACTTCGTCATACTGAATAAAGTTTCGGGTTCCGAGTTCCGGGTTTCGGG